>NZ_JBVJUY010000004.1:198035-228035 GCF_055604165.1 Streptomyces sp. NPDC037242 | reverse complement strand
CGCCCGGTGGCGGCGAGGGCGCCGAGTACGTCGTCGCCCTCGGAGCCGGAGCCCAGCAACTCTGCGGGTGTGTCGCGCAGTTGGACGCGCGCCTGCGGCCGGGTCTCGTCCAGGGCCGTCTGCCGTGACCGTACGAGGCCGGGCGCGTCCTCCCGTACGAGGAACAGCAGCGTGCGGCTGCGCGCGAACCCGCCCGTGTGCGCGGCGACCAGCAGCAGCGAGGCACTGTGCCCGTCGAGCACCTGGGCGGCCTCCCCGTACAGCCGCCAGCCGCCGTCCTCGCCGGTACGGGCCTGCACACCGCCCGCGCGGCCCCCGCCGGCCCATTCGCCGGGGGCGTTGTCCCCGGTCAGGGCGAGGGCGGTGGCCAGCGCCGGGCCGGGAACGGCGAGGGCCGCCGTCAGGGCGCCGGCCGCGAGGGGCGGGAGCAGGGCGGAGCGCTGGGCCTCGGTGCCGAGGGCGGTGATCAGCGGCACGCCGAGCGCGGCGGTGGCCAGCAGCGGCGAGGGCAGCAGCGCACGCCCGGTCTCCTCACAGGCCAGGGCCAGGTCGGCGGGGGCGCAGCCGACGCCTCCGTACTCCTCGGCGATGGCGATTCCCGGCAGCCCGAGCTGCCGGGAGAGCTGCTGCCACAGCTCGCGGTCGTGTCCGGCAGCGGTACGGACGGCGGCTTTGACCTCGTCCGGTCCGCAGCGCTTGCCCAGGATCTCGCGCAGGGTGCGGCGCATCTCGTCCTGCTCCGCGGTGAAGGCGGCATCCATCGTCGGGCTCCTCCCCGTATCTGACGGGCCGTCATGTTAGGGCGGGGCGAGGCAGATGCACAGGGGGCGGGGGCGGGAATCGGGTGCGGGTACGGGCGCGGGGGGCGGGGGCGGGTGCGGGCGAGAGGTAATGGAAACGGCACTGGAAACTGACACTACGTCAGATGTACGGTCGGCACATGCCTGCACCCACACCGGGACCCCTGCGGGGACCCGCATCAGCATCCGGACCCGCCGCGCCGCGCCGCCGGGTCGCGGTGGTCGGCGTCGCCCTCTCCGACTGCGGCCGGGTGGACGGCCCCACCCCGTACGCCCTGCACGCACAGGCCGCCCGCCGCGCCCTGGCCGACTCCGGACTCGACCGCTCGGCCATCGACGGCTTCGCCTCGGCCGGCCTCGGCGTCCTCGCCCCGGTCGAGGTGGCCGAGTACCTCGGGCTGCGCCCCACCTGGGTCGACTCCACCTCGGTGGGCGGCTCCACCTGGGAGGTCATGGCCGCGCACGCCGCGGACGCCATCGCCGCCGGGCACGCCAACGCCGTGCTGCTGGTCTACGGATCCACCGCCCGGGCGGACATCAAGGCCCGCCGGCGCACCTCGAACCTGTCCTTCGGGGCGCGGGGACCGCTGCAGTTCGAGGTCCCGTACGGGCACACGCTGGTGTCGAAGTACGCCATGGCCGCGCGCCGGCACATGCACGAGTACGGGACGACCCTGGAGCAGCTCGCCTCGGTGGCCGTACAGGCCCGGGCGAACGCCGCCACCAACCCGGACGCGATGTTCCGCGAGCCGATCACGGTGGACGAGGTGCTGTCGGGCGAGATGATCGCGGACCCCTTCACGAAGCTGCACTGCTGCATCCGCTCGGACGGCGGCTGCGCGGTACTGCTGGCGGCGGAGGACTACGTACCGGACACGGCGAAGGCGCCGATCTGGATCCTGGGCTCCGGGACCGCCGTCTCCCACACCACGATGTCGGAGTGGGAGGACTTCACGGCGTCCCCGGCCGCCGTCTCCGGCCGCCTCGCCTTCGAACGGGCGGGCGTGACCCCGGCGGACGTGGACCTCGCGGAGATCTACGACGCCTTCACGTACATGACCCTGGTGACCCTGGAAGACCTCGGCTTCTGCGCGAAGGGCGAAGGCGGAGCCTTCGTGGAGAAGGGCCGCCTGTTGCGGGACGGCGAACTCCCGGTCAACACCGACGGCGGCGGCCTGTCGGCCTGCCACCCGGGCATGCGCGGCCTGTTCCTGCTGGTCGAAGCGGTACGCCAACTCCGCGGCGAGGCGGGCCCCGGCCAGGTCCACAAACCCGGCGGCCACCTCCCCCAGCTCGCGGTCGCCTCGGGCACGGGGGGTTGGTTCTGCTCCTCGGGCACGGTGGTACTGGGGCGGGGGTAGGGGGCGGGACTGGCCCTGACCGGGGGCGTTGAAGGGTTTGGGGGTTTCCCGTCAGTCCCATCGTCTCTCCGCGTCGGTCCGCCCTGTCAAGGGCGCTCCCTGCGGTCGCGTCGCTGCGCGATGGCCTTCGGCCACCCTTGACAGACCGGCCCGCCACGGAAAGACAGGACTGTCGGGAAACCCCCAAAAGAACGGGCCGGATCTCCTCCTGACCACCGATCCGGACCTTGTCGCCGACCGGCACTTCGCCGACGGGAAACACCTCCCAACCTGCCTCAAACAGCGCCCAGATGATCCCGGCGGGGGGTCAGGCGCCCCAAATCGCTACGCGCTCCGCACGAATGGCGTCTCCGACCCTCTTGGGTTGGACATAGGCCGCCAACAATCGCTACGCGCTCCTCCGAGACGGCGACTGCAGGTTGTTGGGGCTGAGAGGGCCCCTATGGGGCCAAATGCAGGAGGGTAAGGCCTAAATGCTGCTCATGCGGGCTGTGTTGAGGCCATTTGGAGGCCGTTGGGAGGCTGATGGGCCTCTGACGGAGTCTGAGGTTGACGGATCCGGCCTCACGCTCCACCTGGACCACTTCCCACCCTCCGACAGCCCCCAAAGGGCACCACCAACCCCACAACCACCAACAACCCCAGTCGAGAGCCAGCCGCGGTCAGTCAGAGGGCCTGCTGGCCGTGGGCGGCCTATGACCGGCCACAGACGGTCGCCTGACGCGGTCGGCGAGGAGCGCGTAGCGATTTTGGGCGGCCTATGTCCAACCCAAGACGGTCGGAGACGCCATTCGCGAGGAGCGCGTAGCGATTTGAGGCGCCTGACCCCCCGACAGGATCATCTCGCCGCTGTTTGGGGAAGGTGCGGGGGTGTTTCCCCTTCAGCGGAGTGCCGTCCGGCTACAAGGTCCGGATCGGTGGTCAGGAGGACATCCGGCCCGTTCTTTTGGGGGTTTCCCGACAGTCCTGTCTTTCCGGGGCGGGCCGGTCTGTCAAGGGTGGCCGAAGGCCATCGCGCAGCGACGCGACCGCAGGGAGCGCCCTTGACAGGGCGGACCGACACGGAAAGACGATGGGACTGACGGGAAACCCCCAAACCCGTCAACGCCACCGGCCAAGAGCACCCCGCACGACCCACCCCCGACCCTGGTGTTCCATGGCCGCATGACCACCAGCGACCCCACCCCCGATGCCTTCCGCCGCACCCTGCACTCGCTGCGCGTGTGGGACACCGAGCTGCCCGGCTTCGACACCGCCGGTGCGCCCCCTGAGCCGCTGCCGCTGTTCCGCGAGTGGTTCACGCACGCCGCCGGGGCCGGGCAGTTGGAGCCGCACACCATGAGCCTGGCCACGGTGGACGCCCAGGGGCGGCCCGACGTGCGCACGCTGATGCTGCACGACGCCGACGAGCGCGGCTGGCACTTCGCCTCGCACTCCACCAGCGCCAAGGGCCGGCAGCTGGCCGGGCACCCCGACGCGGCACTCGGGTTCTACTGGCCGACCGTGGCCCGGCAGATCCGCATCCGGGGCCGGGTCGCCGCCTGCGGGCCCGAGGAGAGCCGGGCGGACCTGGCGGTCCGCTCGCGGGGTGCGCTCGCCGCGGCGCTCACGGGCCGCCAGAGCGAGGTGCTGGACTCCCCCGAGGAGCTGGTACGGGCCTCGGCCGCGGCGTGGGAACGGGCCGGCGCGGAGCCGGACGCCCCGGCGCCGACCTGGACCCGGTACGTACTGGACGCCGCCGAGGTGGAGTTCTTCCAGGGCGACGCCGCCCGCCGGCACACCCGCCTGCGCTACACCCGTACCGCGCAGTCCACCTGGACCCGCGAGCTGCTCTGGCCCTAGCTTCCGCCCGCCGGGCGGAAGACGGCCACCCGCACCCCGGGTGCCGCCTCGCGGAAGGTGACCTCCAGGTCCATCCCGATCCGGAGTTCCGACTCCGGGCAGTCGACGACCTCGGTCATCATCCGCGGCCCCTCCGCCAGGTCGACCACGGCGGCCGCATACGGAACCCGGGTCCCGAACGGCGGGAGGTCGTTGCGGTGGATCACCGACCACGTGTAGAGCGTCGCGCGACCACTCGCCGCCTCCCACGCCACCCGGTCCTCCCCCGCCCAGCAGGACGGGCAGAACTCCCGCGGGTAGTGGTGCGCCAGCCCGCACTCCCCGCAGCGGCGCAGCAGGAGCCGGCCCTCGGCGGCCGCGTCCCAGTAGGGGCGGGTGAAGTCGTCGATCTCCGGCAGGTCGAAGCGCGCCCCACCCGCGCCCCCGCCCCCGCCCGCACCCGCACTCGTGCTCGTGCTCGTGCGCGTCCCAGCGCCCGTACCCGTGCCCGTGCCCGTTCCCGTACTCATCGAGACAGCCCCATCTCCACCAGCATCCACATCTGACGTTCCGTCAGTTCACCGGATCCGGCCCCCGCCCGCAAGGGCCCGGCCCCCCGGCCGTGATCGATCCGCAATCGATTCCCTCCTTGTCCGAGACCCATCAACGCTGCGTGGCGATACGCTCACACCTCATGCCCGGAGTCCCCACAGCACCCGACATGACCACCCAGCCCCGCCCCGTGTACGTGATCGGCGCCGGGCCCGGCGGCCTCGCCGTCGCCGCCTCGCTGCGCGCCCGCGGGGTGCGCGCCGTGGTCGTGGAGAAGGCCGACTCGGTGGGTGCCTCCTGGCGGCGCCACTACGACCGGCTCCACCTGCACACCACGCGCCGCCTCTCCGCCCTCCCCGGCCTGCCCATGCCGCGCCGGTTCGGGCGGTGGGTCTCGCGCGACAACGTCGTGCGGTACCTGGAGAAGTACGCCGAGTTCCACGAGCTGGAGCTCGTCACCGGGGTTGAGGTGACCCGCATCGAGCGCGCCGCCGACGGCGACGGCTGGACGCTGCACGCGACCGGCGGGCGGGTGCTGGCCGCCGGGGCGGTGGTCGTGGCGACGGGGTTCAACCACACGCCCGCCCTCCCCGACTGGCCGGGCCGGGACTCGTACGCCAAGCCGCTGCTGCACGCCTCCGCGTACCGCAATCCCGAGCCGTACCGGGGCCAGGACGTGCTCGTCGTGGGCATCGGCAACACCGGCGCCGAGATAGCCGTCGACCTGGTCGAGGGCGGCGCGGCCCGGGTGCGGCTCGCGGTGCGCACGGCCCCGCACATCGTGCGGCGTTCCACCGCCGGCTGGCCGGCGCAGCGCACCGGGATCCTGGTACGCCGACTGCCCGTGCGGCTCGTGGACCGGCTGGGCGCGCTCGTCGCCAAGGCCTCGGTGCCGGACCTGTCGGCGTACGGGCTCCCGCGCCCCTCGACCGGCCTGTACAGCAGGGTCAAGGAGGGCGCGATCCCGGTGCAGGACGTCGGCCTGATCGACGCGGTCCGCTCGGGCCGGGTCGAACCGGTCGCGGCGGTCGACTCCTTCGACGGCGCCGAGGTGGTGCTCGCGGACGGCTCGCGGATCGCCCCGGACGCGGTGATCGCCGCCACCGGCTACCGCCGCGCGCTGGAGGGCCTGGTCGGCGACCTCAAGGTGCTGGACGAGCGCGGCCGCCCCCTCGCGCAGGGCGACCAGACCTCGGCGCACGCCCCTGACCTGTACTTCACCGGGTTCAGCAACCCGATCAGCGGGATGTTCCGCGAGATGGCCCTGGACGCGGAGAAGATCTCCAGGCACATCGCAAGGACCCCCCGGAACCAAGCCCGCTGACCTCGGCCGAATACCGCCCTGTACCGGCCCGAGGGGGTCTGTCACCGTTCAACACATCACCTCCACCAGCTTTCCTGCGCAGGCCTGTTCCTGACGGCACGTCAGTTCAGTAATCTGACTACACGTCAGTTATTGAGGTTCCATCGAGGTTCATCGAGCAGGAGCGGGCGGAACGATGCTTGGATCTACTCACGGCACCCTCACCACCGACTTCCGCGCACGTGTCGAGGCCTGCGGGGAGACCCCCAGGACGGCCGTCCACTCCACGGCGGCGCCGTCCGCCGAGGACACGGTCGCGCTGGACGTCAGCGGTCGGCCCCTGCACGCCGATGCGCCCGACCTGGACCGGTTCTTCCGGCCCGAGTCCGTGGCCGTCATCGGCGCCTCGGACGCCGAGGGCAGACCGAACACCGGCATCACCCGCCAGCTCATCGCCTGGGCGGACCGCGTCGGCGCCCGGCTCCACCCGGTGCACCCCACCCGTACCACCGTGTTCGGGCTGGCGTGCCACGCCTCGGTCGCGGACCTGCCCGAACAGGTCGACCTCGCCGTCCTCCTGGTGGCGGACCCGCTCCCCGTGATCGAGGAACTGGCCGAGGCCAAGGTCAAGTTCGCGGTCGCCTTCGCCTCCGGCTTCGCCGAGACCGGCGACGCGGGCGCGCTCGCCCAGGCGCGCCTCTCGGCCGCCGTCCAACGCTCCGGCCTGCGCCTGCTCGGGCCCAACACCAACCTCAACGCCTTCGAGAGCTTCCGCGAGGACCTCGACGGCCCCGCCATCGCGCTGATCACCCAGTCCGGGCACCAGGGCCGGCCCGTCTACACCCTCCAGGAGCTGGGCATCCGGCTGTCCCACTGGGCGCCGACCGGCAACGAGGCCGACCTCGAAACCTCCGACTTCATCTCGTACTTCGCCGAGCAGCCCGAGGTCGGGGCCATCGCCTGCTACGTCGAAGGCCTCAAGGACGGCCGGTCCTTCCTCCTCGCCGCCGACCGGGCCGCGCGCAACGGCGTCCCCGTCGTCGCCGTCAAGGTCGGCCGTACCGAGACCGGCGCCCGGATGGCCGCCTCCCACACCGGGAAGCTGACCGGCGCCGACACCGTCGTGGACGCCGCGATGCGGCAGTTCGGGGTCATCCGCGTCGACGGCCTCGACGAACTCCAGGACACCGCCGCCCTGCTCGCCCGGGCCCGTAGGCCCAAGGCCGACGGGGTCGTCGTGTACTCCATCTCCGGCGGCACCGGAGCCCACTTCTCCGACCTGGCGACCGAGGCGGGACTCAGCCTCCCCACCCTCTCCCAGGCCAAGCAGGACGAGCTGCACCAGTGGATCCCGGAGTACCTGGGCGTCTCCAACCCCGTCGACAACGGCGGCCACCCCGTGGGCGACTGGCGCGGCCGGAAGATCATCGACGCGATCCTGGCCGACCCGTCCGTCGGCGTCCTGATCTGCCCGATCACCGGCCCCTTCCCGCCGATGAGCGACAAGCTCGCCCAGGACCTGGTGGACGCCGCCGAGCAGACCGACAAGCTGATCTGCGTGATCTGGGGCTCCCCGGTCGGCACGGAGGAGGCGTACCGCACCACGCTCCTCGGCTCCTCCCGGGTCGCGACCTTCCGTACCTTCGGCAACTGCATCACCGCCGTACGGGCCTACCTCGGCCACCACCGCTTCACGGCGGCCTACCGCTCCCCCTTCGACGAGGCCCCCCGCACGCCCTCCCCCTCCTTCCGCAAGGCGCAGGCCCTGATGCGCCCCGGCCAGCAGCTCAGCGAGCACGCGGCGAAGCAGCTCCTGCGCGCGTACGGGATACGGGTCCCCCGCGAGCAGCTCGTGACCAGCGCGGCAGCGGCCGTACGGGCGGCCGGCCTGGTCGGCTACCCGGTGGTCATGAAGGCGTCGGGCCCGCAGCTGGCCCACAAGACGGAACTCGGCCTGGTCAAGATCGGCCTGACGTCCGCGAGCCAGATCCGGGACGCGTACCGGGAGTTGACGGACATCGCGCGCTACGAGAACGTCCCCCTGGACGGGATCCTCGTGTGCCAGATGATCGAACGCGGTGTGGAGATGGTCGTCGGGGTCACCCAGGACGACCTCTTCGGCCCGACCGTGACCGTGGGGCTCGGCGGGGTCCTCGTGGAGGTCCTGCACGACGCGGCGGTCCGGGTGCCGCCGTTCGGGGAGGACCAGGCCCGCCGCATGCTCACCGAACTGCGCGGCCACGCCCTCCTGGAGGGGGTCCGGGGCGCTCCCCCGGCCGATGTGGACGCGCTGGTCGAGGTCATCCTCCGGGTCCAGCGGATGGCCCTGGAACTGGGCGACGACCTGTCGGAGCTGGACATCAACCCCTTGATGGTCCTGCCCCGCGGCCAGGGCGCGGTGGCGCTGGACGCACTGGCCATCTGCCGCTGACCCGTCCCGGGCCGGTGCCTGGTGGGGCGGAGCCCCAGCCCCCGGGGTCGGAGCCTGTCCCCAGGACCCGGGGGGCAGAGCCCGCCCCGGGGGCGGAGCCCGCCCCCGGGGCGGGGCCGGGGGGCTCGGACTTGGTTTCGGGCCCGGGTTGGCCCGGGTTGGCGTACATCATCCATCCAGGAACGGGAGTTCAGCCCATGTCGACCACCGCCCCCGAGGACGAGGTCCTCCACCGCCTGGACAACGGCGTCTCGTGGATCACCCTCAACCGCCCCGAGGCCATGAACGCCGTCACCTGGGACCAGCGCGAGCGGATCATCGCGCTCCTCGGCGAGGCCTCCGCCGACCCGGCCGTCCGGGCCGTGGTCGTCACCGCCACCGGCAAGGGCTTCTGCGCGGGCGCCGACCTGCGCGGCGCCCCCGCCGCGGGCGAGCGCATGGCCGGTGACGTCGCCCGCATGATCCGGCTCGGCGCGCAGCGCCTGATCACGGCCGTGCTCGACTGCGAGAAGCCCGTCATCGCCGCGGTCAACGGCACCGCCGCGGGCATCGGCGCCCACCTCGCGCTCGCCTGCGACCTGGTCGTCGCCGCCGAACCGGCCCGCTTCATCGAGGTGTTCGTGCGCCGCGGCCTGGTCCCGGACGGCGGCGGCGCGTACCTGCTGCCGCGGCTCGTCGGCCCGCAGAAGGCCAAGGAGCTGATGTTCTTCGGCGACGCCGTCCCGGCGGCCGAGGCGCAGCGCCTGGGCCTGGTCAACAAGGTGGTCCCGGCGCAGGAGCTGGAGGCCGCCGCCCGGGAGTGGGCCGAGCGGCTGGCCCAGGGTCCGACCCGGGCCATCGCCATGACGAAACAGCTGGTCAACGCTTCCCTGGACGGCGACCGGGCGACGGCGCTGGCCGCCGAGGCCACCGCCCAGGAGATCAACATGACCACGGCGGACGCGAACGAGGGCGTGGCGAGCTTCGTGGAGCGCCGCACGCCCAAGTACCACGGCCGGTAGCCCGGGGAAGGGGGCAGATGCCTACATCCGCGGGTGGGGCTTCAGCAGCGCGAACACCGCCCCCGCCGGGTCCGCGGCCCAGGCGATCCGCCCCACGTCCGGCACGTCCGCCGCGGGCATCAGCACCGCGCCGCCGTGCCCCTCGATCTCCGAGACGGTGGCGTCCACGTCGGGCACGTTGAAGTACGGCACCCAGCGCGGCACCAGGGCCGATCCGCCACCCGCGCCCTCACCCTGCGGCGCGATCCCGCCGAAGGAGTTCTGCCGCTTGTCGCCGTCGGCGATGCTCAGCACCCGGTACGTCATCCCGGGCGTCTCCATCTCCTCGTGCCGCCAACCGAAGAGCCCGTAGTAGAAGGCGATGGCCGCGACCGGGTCCGGTACGTGGAGCTCCACCCACACCAGGGTGTTGTCGGCGGAGGCCAGCCCCAGCCCGGCGGTCCTGCCCGGCTGCCAGCACGCGAACTCCGCGCCCTGCGGGTCGGTGAACTGCGCGAGCCAGCCCTCCCCCATGACGTCCATGGGCTCCATCCGCACCTGCCCGCCACCGACGCGCACGGCCTCGGCGGTGGCCTGGATGTCGGGGCTGTTGAAGTGCACCATCCACGCCGACTTCGCGCCCTCCTCGGTCAGCGGCCCGATCGCGGCGACGGTCTTCCCGTCAAGCTGGAAGAACCCGTAGCCCCCCGCCTCGGGCCCGGCCGAGACGAACCGCCATCCGAGGACGGATCCGTAGAACGCAGCGGCCGCCCCGACGTCGGGGCTCCCGAGGTCGAGCCAGTTCGGTGAGCCGGTACGGAAGTCGGTGCCGAGCATGAGGTGCCTCCTGGGGGTTCGGTCAGGCGTACGTACGGCGGTACGCCGGCCCCCGCCACGATGCCGAACCAGGGACCCGCCCGCGCCCCGGCGGGCGTGCGCCCCTCGCGCCGGTCGCGGCGGTTCACCCGGTGGGCGCAGTCCCGCCGGCCGGGTCGGCGCGCCGCAGGATCCGCAGTTCCGGGTCGTCCGGGTCCCCGAGGAGCTGGAACAGCTCCGGGTGCGCCGCGGTGCCGGACAGCTCCCAGCGCTCCTCCCAGCCGACGCAGCCGGTCACCTCCAGCGTCATCCCGGCCCGGTAGCCCCGCCCGGAGCGGGCGGGCCCCCAGCTGCCGGTGGCCGTGCAGCGCGTCACGGTGCCGGCGCCCTGGTCCAGCGCCAGCGACTCGACCGTGGCCACGCCGTTCCCGTGGAGCCGGACCGTGCCGCCCTGCGCGCCGTGCCACTCGCCGACGTACGCGGCCTGCTGGAGCTTCGGCGGCCGGTACTCCACCGCCCCGCCCAGGACGGCTCCCCCCAGCAGGCCGGCCAGTGCCAGCAGGAGGGTCCACCGCGCCGTCGACTTGACGATGGCCCCGGGCGCCCGGCCCCGGCGCCCGGCGCGGAGCGCCACCCGCAGCGGCAGTATCCCGAAGCCCGCGGTCCAGGCCCAGGCGACCGGGTACGAGGCCCCCAGCGACCAGGGGCCCAGCGCCAGCACCGCGGACCCTGCGGCGACCCAGGCGGGTGCGGCCCAGCCGTGCCCGGTCCTGCGGGCCAGTGCGAGGGCCGGGCGGGTGAACGTCAGGGCGTGCAGGAAGGCGGTGAACGCCACCAGGACCGGCGTGAGCACGACCGCCAGGAGGAGCGCCACGACCATGAACGGCCCGCCGCCGCTGCGGCCGTAGTCGTCCTCCCAGTCCGGGAGGGCCATCCAGAGGGCGATGCCGGCCAGCAGTTGCCCGGCGGCGACGACCTCCGCGCCCGGGGCCGACCTCCACCACCCCTGGGGGGCGTTGGGCGCCGGCGGCGATGTCGGTGTCGGCGCCGGTCCCAGCCGTCTCACGTGTCCCTGTTCCTGCACGTCGTGCCGCACAACGGGCCCCCCGGTTTTCTTTGAACACGTTCAATTGATGCGGACGTTACACCCCTCTTCCAATCTGACGAACCGTCAGCTTCAATCGGTCGCGTGATGGGACACGCAGGGATGGCGGCCACCGTCGTCCGATACCTCAGGTCAGTCGGCTCCCCCACCTCCGCCGCCGCGGAGCCGGAGCCCGTCGAAGTTCTGCCGCGCCCCGACCTGCGGGCCGTCGGCGAGGACGAGCGCGCGCCCGTCAGCCCCGCCGAATTCCGGGCCGTGCTCGGGAACTTCGCCAGCGGGGTCACGATCATCACCGCACCGCCCGGCGAGGACGAGGAAGGCCCGGCCGGCTTCGCCTGCCAGTCCTTCGCCTCGCTGTCCCTGGACCCGCCGCTCGTCACCTTCATGGTGGCCCGCACCTCGACCACCTGGCCGCGCATCGCCCGCGCCGGGGTCTTCTGCGTCAACATCCTCGGCGCCGAACAGGGCGCGCTGTGCCGGGCCTTCGCCGTCAGCGGCGCCGACAAGTTCGCCGGGGTGGCCCACACCCCCGCCCCGGTCACCGGGTCACCGCAGCTCGACGCCGTGCCCGCCTGGATCGACTGCCGCATCCACGCCGTGCACACGGGCGGGGACCACCTCATCGTGGTCGGCCGCGTCGAAGCCATGGGCGCGGTCGGCGAGGGCGCGCCCCTCCTCTTCCACAAGGGCCGCTTCGGCCGCCTGGCCGACTGACGCGGAGAGCCGGAAGGACCGCAGTTCCGCCGGAGGGAGCGTCAGATCACCGGCGGCCGTCCCAGTCGCGTCATACGCCACACCGTCCGCCACCGCATCGGCCGCCGCGGCGGACACGCGACCCGCACCCCCTCGAAGAACCCGGCCCACCAGGACTTAAGCCCTGCCAGCGGCGGGCGCTGCACCAGCGTGTACGCCGCCCAGGAGGCGAGGTAGACCGGCACCAGAACGGCGGGCAGATGCCGCTTCGCCAGCCAGACGCGGTTGCGGGCCGTCATCCGGTAGTAGACCGCGTGCCGGGCGGGGGACGTCTTCGGGTGCTGGAGGACCAGCCGGGGCTCGTACAGGACGTCCCAGCCCCGGTCGATGGCCCGCCAGGCCAGGTCGGTCTCCTCGTGGGTGAAGAAGAAGGCGTCCGGCCAGCCGCCGGTCTCCTCCAGCATCGGCATCGACAGGGCGTGGCCGCCGCCCAGGAACGTCGTCACCGGGCCCCGCCGCATCGGGTCGCCGGCGCGCAGGCGGGGCACGTGACGGCGCTGGGTGGCGCCGGTCCCGTCGGCGATCCGGAAGGAGACGATGCCCAGCCGCGCGTCCGCCTCGTACAGGTCGGCGATCCGCCGGAACACGTCCGCCTCGATCAGCAGCCCGTCGTCGTCCAGGTCCACCAGGACGTCGACGTCCCCGAACTCCCGCAGACGGCGCCAGGCGACGTTCCGGCCGCCGGCAACCCCCAGGTTGCCCGCCAGCTCCACCCCGGTCACCCCTTCGGGCAGGCCCGGCAACGGCGTGCCGTTGCCGACGACCACCACCCGGGTGGCGCCCACGTCCTGCTCGGCCACCGAGGCCAGCAGGGCCCGCAACTCCGGCGTCCGGTCGCCCATGGTCAGCACGGCGACACCCACACGCGGCCGGGTCACGATCACCACCACTTCCTTCGGCACCAGGTGCGGGCGAGCGTACCCCGCCCGCGCCCGGGCCCGGGCGGCTCAGAAGGTCAGGACCCCGCGGGCCACGCGGCCGTGGTGGGCGTCGTCGACGGCCTTGGCGAAGTCCTCCACCGGGTAGACCTCCGTGACCAGTTCGTCCAGCAGCAGCCGGCCCTGGCGGTACAGCTCCGCGTAGAGGGCGATGTCCCGCTGCGGGCGCGAGGAGCCGTACCGGCAGCCCATGATCGTCTTGTCCAGGTACATCGACGAGACCTGGAAGGACGCCTCCTCCCGGAAGCCGGGCACGCCGAGCAGGATCGCCTGCCCGTGCCGGTCCAGGAGGTCGACGGCCTGGCGGATCAGCTTCACGTTGCCGACGCATTCGAAGGCGTGGTCCGCGCCGGTCGGCAGGATCTCCTTCACCGCCGCGGACGAGTCCGCCACGGCCGACGCGTCGATGAAGTGCGTGGCGCCGAACTGCCGGGCCACCGCCTCCTTCGCCGGGTTCGCGTCCACCGCCACGATGGTCGTGGCGCCCGCGATCCTCGCGCCCTGCAGCACGTTGAGCCCGATCCCGCCCGTGCCGATGACGACCACCGACTCGCCCCGGTCCACCTTCGCCCGGTTCAGCACCGCGCCGACCCCGGTCAGGACACCGCACCCGATCAGCGCCGCGGACGTGAGCGGAATGTCCTTCGGGATCTTCACCGCCTGTACGGCCTTGACGATCGTCCGCTCGGCGAAGGCCGAGTTGGAGGCGAACTGGAACAGCGGCTTCCCGCCCCGCGAGAACGGCTGCCCCGGCATCCCGATCGCCTTGCGGCACATGGTCGGCCGCCCCCGGTCGCAGTCCGCGCAGGCCCCGCAGTTGGCGAGGGTGGACAGCGATACGTGGTCCCCCGGAGCCACGTGCGTGATGCCCGGCCCGACCGCCTCCACGACCCCCGCGCCCTCGTGCCCCAGCACCACCGGCGGCGGGAACGGAATCGTCCCGTCGATCACCGACAGGTCGCTGTGGCAGAGCCCCGCCGCCGCTATCGCGACGAGCACCTCGCCCGGGCCGGGATCCCGTATCTCCAGGTCGTCGACCACCTGGGCCTGCTTGCCGTCGAATACGACGCCTCTCACCTGGGCTCCTTAGGCAGGCCGAGCACGCGCTCGGCGATGATGTTGCGCTGGATCTCGTCCGAGCCGCCGTAGATCGTGTCGGCACGGGTGAACAGGAACAGCCGCTGCTCCTCGTCGAGTCCGAGCTCGTACGGGAGCCCGGGCACCCACGCCGCCGGCCCGGCCGACGCCGCCGCGCCGCGGACCTCGACCGCGAGCTCGCCGAGCCGCCGGTGCCAGCCGCCCCACAGCAGCTTCGCCACGCTCGGCGCGCCCTCGTCCGCGGCCGCCGCCCCGAGGGTCCGCAGCGCGTTCCACCTCATGGTGCGCAGCTCGGCCCACTGCCGTACGAGTCGCTCGTGCAGTACGGGGTCGGGCGCGCCCGAAGCAGTGCCCGAAGCGGCGCCCGACGCAGTACCCGACGCGGCGTACGCCGCCACCACGCGCTCCAGCTCCGCCGCGAAGCCGATCTGCTGGACCAGCGTGGAGACCCCCCGCTCCAGGGCGAGCAGGCCCATGGCCACGGACCAGCCGTTGCCCTCCCCGCCGACGACCTCGGCCGCCACCGCCGCGTCGAAGAACACCTCGTTGAACTCGCTCGTCCCCGACAGCTGCCGGATCGGCCGTACGTCGATCCGCCCCGGCTGGTCCATGCGTACGAGCAGGAACGACAGCCCCCGGTGCCGCTTGGAGCCCGCCTCCGTGCGGGCCAGTACGAAGCACCAGTCGGCGTCCTGGGCCAGGGAGGTCCAGATCTTCTGCCCGGTGACGCGCAGCAGCCCGTCGCCCGGGTCCCGCACGGCGCTCGTGCGGATGCCCGCGAGGTCGGAGCCGGCGCCCGGCTCGGAGTACCCCTGGCACCACAGTTCCTCGCCGCGCGCGATGCCGGGGAGGTAGCGGTCCTGCTGTTCGCGCGTGCCGTAGGCGATCAGCGTCGGGGCGAGGAGGTTCTCGCCGATGTGGCCGACCCGGCCGGGCGCGCGCAGCGCCGCGTACTCCTCGGCCCACACCACCTGCCCGGTGAGGGAGAGCCGCCGCTGCCCGTACGCCCCGTCCGGCACCTCCCAGCCCTGCCCGATCCAGCCGCCGCCGCCCAGCTCCCGCTCCCAGGCGCGCCGCGCCGCGACCCCCTCGTGCTCGCTGCCGGGGCCGCCGAGGCCGATGACTTGCGCGTACGGGCCCACGAGGTGCTCGTCGAGCCACGTCCGGGCGCGGGCGCGCAGTTCCTCGACCTCGGCGCCGAAGCTGAAGTCCATGCCGCTCCCCTACGCGTTGGGGCGGTCCTTGGCGGCCGCCGCCTTGGCCATGGCCTCCAGCTGCGCGAGCATCGGCATCGGGTCGGTGCCGACGGTCCCGGGCAGGAAGTCGGCGATCTTTTCGGGGGTCCAGGAGCCCTCGGCGTACCCGGCGCGCAGCTCGCGCGGCTGGGCCCAGACGGCGATCTTCGGGCCGGCGATCGTGTAGACCTGCCCGGTGATGTTCTCGGCCCTGGCCCGGTCGCTGAGCAGGTAGGTGACCAGAGCGGCGACGTCCTCGGGCTCGCCGATCTCCTTGAGCTCCATGGGCACGTTGGCCGACATGCGGGTACGGGCGACGGGGGCGACGGCGTTGGCGGTGACCCCGTACTTGCTCAGGCCGAGCGCGGCGCTGCGGACGAGGGAGATGATCCCGCCCTTGGCGGCGCTGTAGTTGGCCTGCGCGACGGATCCCTGGTGGTTGCCGCTGGTGAAGCCGATGAGGGTGCCGGTGCCCTGCCTGCGCATGACGGCGGAGGCGGCGCGGAAGACGGTGAAGGTGCCCTTGAGGTGGGTGGCGACCACCGGGTCCCACTCCTCTTCGGACATGTTGAAGAGCATCCGCTCGCGCAGGATGCCGGCGACGCAGACGACGCCGTCGATGCTTCCGTACTGGGCGAGCGCGGTGTCGACGATGCGCTGGCCGCCCGACATGGTGGAGATGTCGTCCGCGACGGCGACCGCTTCGCCGCCGGCCGCGACGATCTCCTTCACGACGGCCTCGGCTATCTCGCTCGTCGGCTCGCCGCCCTCGATGCCCACGCCGTAGTCGTTGACGACGACCTTGGCGCCCTCGGCGGCCGCGGCGAGCGCCACGGCCCGGCCGATGCCCCGGCCCGCGCCTGTGACGGCGACGACCTTGCCTGCCAAGAAGTTCCCCACGTCCGGCCCCTTCCCGCGTTTTCTGACGGTCCGTTAGATTCTATGACTAGTCGGATGCCGCTGCACAAGCCCTAGGGCTGTCTTGCCGCACTCCCCCCTCCACAAGGAGCTGATGAGGTCATGGCCCTGCCGGCCGAGTTCCACGACATCGCCAAGCGCATCAACAACTGGGGCCGCTGGGGCGCCGACGACGAGATCGGGACCCTGAACCTGATCACCGACGAGGTCGTACGGGCGGCCGCGCAGGAGGTCCGGACCGGGCGCCGGATACCGCTGGCGCTGCCCCTGAAGGAGGACGGGGTGCAGGTGGGGATGATCCCGGGGCGCATCAACCCGCACCACACGATGGTCCAGGTCAACCAGGAGATCTTCGGCCCGGGCACGGTGGCGTGCAGCGACGACGCGGTGACGATGGGCCTACAGGCCGGCACCCACTGGGACGCGCTGACCCACGTCTCGCACTCGGGCAAGATCTACAACGGCCGCCCGGCGTCCACGATCACGGCGCACGCGCGGGCCGAGTTCAGCGGAATCGACAAGGCCGGGCACATCGTCTCGCGCGGGGTCCTGCTGGACGTGGCCCGCGCGAAGGGCCTGGACCGGCTGCCGGGCGATCACGCCGTCACGCCGGAAGACCTCGCGGAGGCCGAGGAGTTCGGCGGGGTCACGGTCCGGGCCGGCGACATCGTCCTCGTACGCACCGGACAGATCCAGCTCTACCTGGCGGGCGACAAGCACGGCTACGGCTTCCCGTCGCCCGGCCTGTCCATCCGTACGCCGGAGTGGTTCCACGCCCGGGACGTGGCCGCCGTCGCCAACGACACCCTGACCTTCGAGATCTTCCCCCCGGAGGTCGAGGACCTGTGGCTGCCCGTGCACGCCCTCGACCTGGTCGAGATGGGCATGCACCAGGGCCAGAACTGGAATCTCGAAAAGTTGTCCACAGCCTGTGCAGAAGAGAACCGTTACGCCTTCCTGCTCTCGGCGATGCCCGAACCCTTCGTAGGCGGCACAGGCACCCCGGTCGCCCCGGTGGCCGTCCTCTGACCCACCGAGGGTCGGGTTCTGCGGGTGGCGGCGTGCGCGCGTGCACGCCCCGAGCGCGGCACGGCAGCCGCCACCCCGCGACCCGCACTCGTCAAGGCAGGACCCTTGGCGTCCCCTCGCGACGAATCGCTCAAACACAAGGGTGATCAACAGGTGACGAACCGTCAACACCTCGTTAGAGGTACACGCGCGGTTCCCGGATCTGGCTGCGAATTTTCGAAGGGCATCCCGTGGCCGCGCCCGGCCCCTCCGCCGCCTTCTCCGCGGCCTTCTCCGCACGGTCGATCTCGCACCAGATGCGCTTGCCCGCACCCTCGCGCTGCCAGCCCCAGCGGTCCGCCAGGCCGTCCACCAGCTCCAGGCCGCGGCCGCCCGTGTCGTCCCCGGCGGCCTGTCGGCGGGACGGCGCCCGGTCACTCGCGTCCGCGACCTCGACCCGTACGCCCGGGCCCCCGAACAGCATCCGCAGGACGGCCGGACAGCCGGTGTGCACGACCGCGTTGGTGACCAGCTCGGAGATCAGCAGGATCAGCGTCTCGGCTAGCGGCTCGTCATCCCCTATGCCCGACCCCGCGAGCCGCGACCGCGCCCATCGGCGGGCCCGGCCGACCTCGGCGGGATCCGGACCTACCTCCAGCTGAACCTGAAGCACCTGCACCGCTCACACCATCCGAACCGGCGGACACTTCGCCTCGCGACAGGATGGGATCACGGGCCGTGACCCCCTTGCCGAGCAGCATGGTTGACATACAGTCACCACAACAAGCGCTTCGGGCATATTCCAGCGCGAAGGAGTAGGCGTGGTGCATACTGTGCGACGCTCGCGCCGCTCAACCGCTCGCATTCGTGGGAGCGTACCGGAGCCGACCCCCGCCTCCAGGCCGCAAGCGGGTGGGCGAAGGACACAAACCGATATCAACTCTCTGTAATCGGACATGCGTCCCTCGCCGTCCTTCCCGTGCCCCCGCTCCGCGCCGGTCATCACACCGAGCTACGACAGGGCCTCGCCCAGCAGCTCCGCCGCCAGCAGCTCCTGCGCCTGCGCCGCGGTGCGCCACTGCTCCGCCCGCACCCAGGCCCGCTTCAGGTGCAGGTGCACGTCCGCCTCCCAGGTGAAGCCCATCCCGCCGTGCACCTGGAGGCAGTCCCGGGCGCCCAGCACCGCCGCCTCGTCCGCCAGCAGCTTCGCGGCCGCCACCTCCCCCGCGTCGGCCGTCACCGCCGCCGCGTAGACCGCCGTACGGGCCACCTCCGCCCGCACCAGCATCTGCGCGCACAGGTGCTTGACCGCCTGGAACGCCCCGATCGGCTGCCCGAACTGCTCGCGCTGCCCCGCGTACTCCACGGCCAGCTCCACCGTCCGCAGCGCGCTGCCGAGTTGGAGGGCCGCCGTCAGCAGCGCCCCCTCCTCCCGGTACGCCGCCGACGCCGCCGACGCCGCCACGCCCCCCGCCGCCGCCGGCGCGGCCTGCGGCACCCGGTGCAGCGGGGTCAGCGGATCCGCCGAGCGCACCGGCTCCCCCGCCGGGACCGCGGCCCCGGCCGGGGCCCCGAGCACCGCGTCCGACTCCGCCAGGTACGCCACCAGCGGGCCCCCGAGGTCGAAGGCCGTCACCACCGCCGTCCCGGCGGCGGCCCCCGGTACCGTCCCGGCCGCCAGGTGCGTGGCGACCAGCGGCCCCGGCAGCAGCGCCCGCCCGGCCTCCTCGAAGACGAGGACCGCCTCGGGCAGGCCCAGCCCGACCCCGCCGTCGGCCTCCGGCAGCCGCAGCGCGAAGAACCCGGCCTCGCCGAGCTCCCGCCACAGCTTGCGGTCCACCACGGCCCCGCCTCCCGCGCCCGCGCCGTCGACCGCCGCGCGCAGCGCCTCGCGCCCGTACCGCCCGGCCAGCAGGTCCCGTACACCGGCCCGCAGGTCCCGCTGGTCCTGCGTCGGCTGGAAGTCCATCCCGCTCACCGCCCCTTCGGGAGGCCGAGGATCCGCTCGGCGACGATGTTCCGCTGGATCTGCGAGGTGCCCGCCGCGATCGTGTAGGACAGCGACGAGAGACGGTCCAGCGCCCACTCCTCGTCCAGGTCGAGGGACTGCGCCCCCAGTACCTCGGCGGCCGTGTCGTACAGCTCCTGGCGGGCGTGCGAGTACGCCAGCTTGAAGACGGAGCCGCCGACGCCCGGGACCCCGCCGGAGCGCTGCGACTCGCTGACGTTCCACTGCGTGAGCCGCCACAGCGCGCCGAACTCCCCGTACAGCCGCCCGAGCCTGCGCCGCAGTACCGGATCGTCCCAGCGGCCGTTCGCCTTCGCCGTGCGAGCGAGGGCGCCGAGGGTCCGCCGGCAGGCGACGACCTCGCCGACGAAGGCGGTGCCGCGCTCGAAGGACAGCGTGACCATCGTGACCCGCCACCCGTCGTTCTCGGCGCCGACCCGGTTGGCGACCGGGACGCGCACCTCGTCGAGGAACACCTCCGCGAACTCGGTGGACCCGGCGAGCGTGCGCAGCGGCCGGATCTCCACGCCCGGGGCGTCCATCGGCATGGCCAGCCAGGAGATCCCCCGGTGCTTCGGGGCCTGCGCGTCGGTGCGTACGAGCAGCTCGCACCAGTCGGCGACCTCCGCGTGCGAGGTCCAGATCTTCGAGCCGCTGACGACGTAGTCGTCGCCGTCGCGGACGGCCCGCGTCCGCAGCGAGGCCAGGTCGGAGCCCGCGTCCGGCTCGCTGAAGCCCTGGCACCACACCTCGTCGCCGCGCAGTACGGGCGGCAGCCAGCGCGCGCGCTGCTCGGGCGTGCCCTCGGCGGCGATGGTCGGTCCGGCGTGCAGCAGGCCGACGAAGTTCGCGCCGACGTACGGGGCGCCCGCGCGTTCGGTCTCCTCCAGGAAGATCAGGTGCTGGGTCGGGGTGGCGCCGCGGCCGCCGGCGTCGACGGGCCAGTGCAGGCCCGCGTACCCGGCGTCGTGGAGCAGGCGCTGCCAGCCGAGGTCGTAGGCGCGGCGGCCCGGCCAGTCGTCGGGCGAGGGCTTGGCGGGGAGTCCGGGGAGCACCGCGCCGAGCCACTCGCGCAGCCGGGCCCGGAAGTCCTCTTCCTCTTCCGTGTAGGTCAGGTCCACTACTTGGCCCGGTCCTTGCGGTCCTTGCGGTCCCTGTCCAGGTCCAAACCCAGCATGCGGATGGCGTTGCCGCGCATGAGTTTGTAGACGGTCTCGTCGTCGAGGCCCTTGACGTGGTCGAGGGCAACCTCCTTGGTGTGCGGGAAGGTCGAGTCCACGTGCGGGTAGTCGGTCTCGAAGGTCGCGTTGTCGCGGCCGACGACGTCGAGCGAGGCGATGCCGTGCTTGTCGCGGAAGAAGCAGCAGAACATCTGCCGGTAGTAGTACGTGGACGGCGGCTCGGGGATCAGGTCCTTGACGCCGCCCCAGGCGCGGTGTTCCTGCCACACGTCGTCGGCGCGCTCCAGGGCGTAGGGGATCCAGCCCATCTGGCCCTCGCTGTAGGCGAGTTTGAGCGTCGGGAACTTCACGAGGACGCCGGAGAAGAGGAAGTCCATCATCGAGGCCATGGCGTTGTTGAAGCTGAGCGAGGCCTGGACGGCGGGCGGTGCGTCGGGGGACGCGGCGGGCATCTGGGAGCTGGACCCGATGTGCATGTTGACCACGGTGCCGGTCTCCTGGCAGACGGCGAAGAAGGGGTCCCAGTAGCCGGAGTGGATCGAGGGCAGGCCCAGGTAGGTCGGGATCTCGGAGAAGGTCACCGCGCGCACCCCGCGGGCCGCATTGCGGCGGATCTCGGCGACGGCGAGGTCGATGTCCCACAGGGGGATGATGCACAGCGGGATCAGCCGGCCTCCGCTGTCGCCGCACCATTCCTCGACCATCCAGTCGTTGTACGCGCGGACGCAGGCGAGCGCGACCTCCTTGTCGTGCGCCTCGGCGAAGGTCTGGCCGCAGAAGCGCGGGAAGGTCGGGAAGCACAGGGACGCCTCGACGTGGTTGAGGTCCATGTCGAGCAGCCGCGCCTTGGGGTCCCAGCAGCCCCGGCGCATCTCCGCGCGGGTGATGCCCTCCAGGGTCATGTCGTCGCGGTCGAAGCCGACGGCGGCGATGTTGCGCTTGTACGGGAACTTCAGGTCCTCGTAGATCCACCAGTCGGTCGGCGGCCCGTCGGGGTCCATGGTGATGACGTACTTGCCGCCGGTGTAGGCGAGTTCGCCGATGCCGGCGGTGAGCGCCTTGGGGCCGCGGTCGCGGTACTTGGCCGGCAGCCAGACGTCGAACAGGTGCGCGGGCTCGATGACGTGGTCGTCGACGCTGATGATCCGAGGCAGTTCCATGCTGTCCGTGTCCCCTCGCCAATCTGATGGATCGTCAGAAACAAGCTAGCTCCGGCACCCCTGGACCGACAAGCGCTGGCGCCCTACGCTCTGCGCTTGATCTGACTATCCGTCAGCTATGGGGAGGTCTGGGATGACGGACACCGCGAGAGAACTGAGCCGGTCCGCAACCCTGTGGGAGCTGATCGCCCGCCGGGCCGCGCTGACCCCGCACGCCACCGTCCTGATCGAGGCCGCCGAGGACCCGGCCGCCGACCGCCGCCTGACCTTCGGGGAGCTGCGCGACCGCTCGGAGCGGGTGGCGGCCGGCCTGTACGGCATGGGCGTGCGCCCGGGCACGGTCGTCGCCTGGCAACTGCCCACCCGCATCGAGACGGTGCTGCTCTCGGCCGCCCTCGCCCGCATCGGCGCCGTCCAGTCGCCCGTCATCCCCTTCTACCGCGACCGCGAGGTGGGCTTCGCCCTGCGCGAGTCCAAGGCCGAGTTCTTCGCCGTACCCGGAGTCTGGCGCGGCTTCGACTACCCGGCGATGGCGCGGCGGCTCGGCGCCCGCGGCGTCTTCGAGGCGTACGAGGCCCTGCCCGAGGGCGACCCCGGCGCACTCCCGCCGCCGCCCTCCCACGGCACGGACGTCCGGTGGATCTACTGGACCTCCGGCACCACCTCCGACCCCAAGGGCGTCCTGCACACCGACCGCTCACTGATCGCGGGCGGCTCCTGCCTGGCGCACGCCCTGCACCTGAGCCCGGCCGACGTCGGCTCGATGGCCTTCCCCTACGCCCACATCGCCGGGCCCGACTACACGGTGATGCTGCTGCTGTACGGCTTCCCCGCCGTCATGTTCGAGAAGTTCGCGATGCCGGACGCGCTCGACGGCTACCGACGCCACGGCGTGACGGTGGCGGGCGGGTCGACGGCCTTCTACTCCATGTTCCTGGCCGAACAGCGCAAGGACCCGGCCGCGAAGCTCATCCCCACCCTGCGCCTGCTGGCGGGCGGCGGCGCCCCCAAGCCGCCGGAGATCTACCACGCGGTCGTGCGCGAGCTGGGCTGCCAGCTGACCCACGGCTACGGCATGACCGAGGTCCCGATGATCACGATGGGCGCCCCGGACGACACCGCGGAGAACCTCGCCACGACCGAGGGGCGACCCCCGGCCGGCATGTCCATCCGCATCACGGGCCCGGACGGCGAGGTGCTCCCGGCGGGGACGGACGGCGAGGTACGGCTGCGCGGCGAAGCCGTCTGCCAGGGGTACTTGGGCCGCGACCAGTCGGCGGAGGTCTTCGACCCCGACGGCTACCTGATCACCGGCGACCTGGGCCACCTGACCGAGGACGGCTACCTGGTCCTCACCGGCCGCAGCAAGGACGTGATCATCCGCAAGGGCGAGAACATCTCGGCCAAGGAGATCGAGGACCTGCTCCACACGCTCCCGGGCATAGCCGACGTCGCGGTCATCGGCCTCCCCGACGAGGACCGCGGCGAACGCGTCTGCGCGGTGGTCGAACAGCCCCCGGGCGCCGCCCCCCTGACCCTGCCGGAACTCACCTCGCACCTGCGCGGCCAGGGCCTGGCCACGCACAAGCTGCCCGAACAGCTGGAGCTGGTCGAGGCGCTGCCCCGCAACGACGCCCTGCGCAAAGTGCTGAAGTACAAGCTCCGGGAGCGGTACGCGTAGTACTTACGCACGTGCGCGCGGCCGACGGCCGGGCGGGGTTCGAGGAGCCCTGCCCGCCCGCCCCGCCCGCCGCGCGCCGTTACGCGTCCGGGGCTTCCACGCCGCAGTAGCCGGCGAAGGCCTTCAGGATCTCGTCCTCCAGGATCCGGCCGTCGCCGTCCGCGTCCAGGGCCTCGGCCAGCGGGCCGGCCAGTTCGGCCGGGGTGCCCAGTACGCGCAGGACGCGGGCCGCCGCGGCCGGGGAAGCGCCGGCGCCTTCGCCGTCCTCGTGCGCCACGGCGATCACGGCCCGCAGGAACGGCCGGGCGATCTCCGCGAAGCGCTCCGGGTTGTCCCGCAGCCGCTTCGCCGCGCCGGTGACGAACTCCTCGCGGGACACCCGCTGGTCGCCGTCCACGTCCGCGATCCCGGCCATGCCCTGCCAGAACGCCTCGGCGCCCGCGAAGACGGCCTGGCCCTTGTCGGACCGGGCCGTCGTGCCGAATTCGGCCAGCACGTTCTTGGCTGCCGTACTGAAGTCCTCGCGGTCGATATAGCCGGATTCGTCCTGGTCGAAGGTGGCGAATCGGGAGGCGATCTTGCGCTCGTACTCTGCGCTGTCCATATTCGGCGTTCCGCCTTCACATGTGCGTGGGGTTCAGATCAAGACAAGGCAGGAGCGTACGGCCTCCGTGGCCTGCACGTTAAGCGAAGCGGTCAACCAGGTGGCCGCATCGAACCAGCGCACGGGGAGCGCGGCGGGGCGCGCACGCTTGTGCCCATGTGTCATGTCGCGCACCACACTTCACCCCCCGCAACCTCCTTATCACGGAGGGCTCACTTCCAGCGCGAGATTCCCGCAAAACGGGCGGACCCCGCCATGTGCCCACTACATTCGACGAGTCGACACACGGCCGCACGCCTGGGGGCACTGATGCCGAAGGACGTACCACCGCGCTGGGACCGGCGCATGCAGCAGCGCCTGGCACGCGGCGAGGCCGCCGCACTCGGCGAGCTGTACGACCGGTTCGCCTCCCTCGTGCACAGCCTGGCGCACCGGGTCCTGGGCGACGAGAAGGCCGCGGACCGGATCACCCGCGAAGTGTTCGGCTACATCTGGGAGAACCCGGACGCGTACGACCCCAAGCAGGGCTCCATGCGCTCCTGGGTCGCCCGCATCACCCAGGGCCAGGCCGTCGCCCGGCTGCGCCAGGCCGAACTGGGCCGCGGCTCGCGCGAGGAGCTGGAGCAGAAGGTGCGCAGGGCCAGCGCCGCCGCCCGCGCCGACTACATCGTCACCTCCATGCCCGCGCCGCTGCGCGCCGCGCTCGAACTCGCCTACTTCAAACGCCGCGACTACCGCCAGGCCGCCGTCGACCTGCAGATCAGCGAGGACGAGGCCCGGCGCCGGCTGCGCCTGGGGCTACAGCTGCTGTCGACCGCCAACGCCCTCCCCCAGGAGGACACCGCCCAGCCCGGATATGGAAGCCCCCGATGAACGACCCCGCCGAGTCGCCCGACGACGGATTCCAGCGGCCCGGCGGCGCTCGGATACCGGGTCCGCGCGGACCCGCCGACGACCTCGACCCGCAGCACGCGCCGCAGCCCCTGCCGGAGCCCGTCCCGATGCCGACGCCCCCGCCGGTCCCCGCTCGGATGCCCGCGCCGACGCACGCCGTACTGAAGTCCCTGCTCGGCGCCTGGGCGCTCGCCGCGTGCTCCCCCGAGGAGACGCAGGCCGTGGAGGACCACCTCACCGAGTGCGCGCCCTGCGCCGAGGAGGCGCTGCGGCTGCGCGACGCGGTGGGGCTGCTGCACCCCGAGGAGAGCCTCGACCTCAAGCCCCTGCTGCGCTCGCGCGTGCTGGAGGACTGCCTGGGCAAGCGGCCGGCACGGATCCCGGTGCCGGTGTGGGCGACCCCGTACGACACCGAGACCGCGCGGCTCGACGCACTGCTGCGCGACTTCGGTGATTCGGAGTGGCACACCCCGGTGCGGCTCAAGTGGTTCGAGGAGGAGCGGCGGCAGTCGCGCCGGACCACGGTGGCGGGGGTGATCGGGCACCTGCTGTCGGTGGACGGCATCGTCGCGAGCGCGCTGGGGCTCGACGACCCGCTGGGCCCGGACGCGCCGCCGGGCGGCGGCCCCGCGGGCCGTACGGAGCACTTCTGGAGCTCGGCCCCCTACCCGACGACCCGGCAGGTGCGCGAGCCGTGGCGGGAGCAGGGCCACACCCTGGTCCGTACGGTGTCCTTCGCCGGCCGGGGCGTCGCCGAGCTGGCGGTGGACTACGGCTCGTTCGCGCTGCCCCTCGGGGACGCCTTCCTGGAGCGGGCCTTCGAGTGCTGGGTGCACGCGTGGGACATCGCGGAGGCGGTGGACTACCCCTACGACCCGCCGTCCGGCCCGCACCTGCACCGGATGATCGACCTGGCGGCGCGGCTCCTGCCGGCGGCGCTGGCCGTACGCCGGCGTGCGGGACTCGCCGCTCCGGCGCGCGGCCTGGTCGCGGCGGGCGCCCCCGGCCGAACCCTGCACCTGGAGATCGAGGGCGCGGGCGGAGGCGGCTGGGACATCGCCCTGGACTCCCCGGCGGCGAAGCCGTCCCCGGACCACACGGTGGCCCGGATCGCGCTGGACGGGGCGGAGTTCTGCCAGCTGGCCGCCGGCCACATCTCCCCGGAGGAGGCGGCCGTGGGCCAGCACGGCGACCGCGAGGCCATCCGTGACGTCCTCTTCGCCGCCGCGTCCCTCAGCCGCCTGTAGGTGCGCTCCGGCCGGGGGCGTCCCCGGCCGGGAGGCCTCCTGCCACCGGCCTCCTGCCGCCTACGCGAAGACGACCGTGCGGGTGCCGTTCAGGAGGACGCGGTGCTCGCTGTGCCACTTCACCGCGCGGGCCAGCGCCTGACACTCCACGTCGCGGCCGATGGCCACCAGCTGGTCCGGGGTGACCTCGTGGCCGACGCGCTCGACCTCCTGCTCGATGATCGGGCCCTCGTCGAGGTCGGCCGTCACGTAGTGCGCGGTCGCGCCGATCAGCTTCACACCGCGCGCGTGCGCCTGGTGGTACGGCTTCGCGCCCTTGAAGCTCGGCAGGAACGAGTGGTGGATGTTGATGATCCGCCCGCTCAGCTCCTTGCACAGGGTGTCCGACAACACCTGCATGTACCGGGCCAGGACCACCAGCTCGACGTTCTCGGAGCGCACCAGTTCCAGCAGCTGCGCCTCGGCGGCGGCCTTCGTGTCCTTCGTCACCGGGATGTGCACGAACGGGACGTCGTACGAGCCCACGAGCTCCGCGAAGTCGTTGTGGTTGGACACCACGGCCGCGATCTCGACGGGCAGGGCCCCGATGCTCGAACGGAACAGCAGGTCGTTGAGGCAGTGCCCGAACTTCGACACCATCAGCACGATCCGCATGCGCTCGTCGGCGCGGTGGATCTGCCAGTCCATGCGGAAGCTGTCGCCGATGGCGGCGAAGCTGGCCCGCAGCTTGTCCACCGTCACCGACCCCTCGGCCGAGAAGTGGACGCGCATGAAGAAGAGGCCGGTGTCCCGGTCGCCGAACTGACGGCTGTCCTCGATGTTGCACCCGGTCATGAAGAGGTAGCTGGACACCGCGTGCACGATGCCCTGCTTGTCGGGGCAGGAGAGGGTCAGCACGTACTGCTGGGACTGCTGGGGCTGGGTGTCGTCGCTCATGACGGCACAGCCTTTCACACCGCGCGGGTGAGGATCTTCAGCACTTCTATAGACCGAGGCCGCGCGTCCGGGTCGTCGCCGTCCGCCGTCGCCAGCCGTACGTGCGCCTCGCGCGCGGCGCGTACCGCTTCGGGCCACGCGTGGTGCTCCAGGTAGGTGGAGACGGGGGCGTCGGGGCCGATCTGGTGGAGGATGCGCAGCACCCGCAGCACCGCGAGGTCCACCAGTGCCGCTTCCTGGGAGTCGCGGAAGATCGTGCCGACGTACTTCTCCGCGGACCAGCTGTCGAGCCAGGTGTCCTCGACGAGTCGGTACACGGCGTCTGTGACGTCCCCGTACCCCTCGGCGCCGGTCAGCCAGATCTCCTCCTGGAACGCCGGATCGGAAAGCATGTGCAGCGCCGAGCGCACGTTGCTGCGCCAGCGCCACCACGGCATGTCGTTGAGGGGCATGCCGCCCATGGTGGAGGAGCGGCCGCCACGGCGGGAAGAGTTCTTCGAACCTTGGGCGAATGTCACGCTTTCGATCGTACGTTCACCTCTTGCGCGATCTTGAAGCGCCTGTGCGCGACCGGCCGCGGGACCGGCACCCGCAACCGGCACCCGCAATTCACCTTCGCGTCACTTTATGTTGTGTACACCTCACACCTGAGTTCCCCGCGGGGCGGAATCGTTCGTGACCATGACCGAACGGCGACGCACGACAAGGCTCCCTCGCACCATCGTGGCCACCTTGGTGGGCGCGTGTCTCGTCACCGGCTGCGGAGCGCTCCCCGGAGGCCCGGGGGGCTCCGGGGGGTCCGCCGCCATCACCGTCATGACCTTCGCACCCGAGGGCACCAATGCGACCAACATGCCGGGAATGCCCGCCATGGGCAAGGCCTACGAACGCTGGGTCAACTCCAAGGGCGGCATCAACGGCCGCAAGCTCCGCGTCCTGACCTGCAACGAGCGCAACACCGCCGCCGGCGCCGCCGACTGCGCCCGCAAGGCGATCGCCGAGAAGGCCGTCGCCGTCGTCGGCTCGTACAGCCAGCACGGCCGTGCCTTCATGGCCCCGCTGGAGGCCGAGGGCATCCCCTTCATCGGCGGGTACGGAGTCTCCCCGGAAGAGTTCCAGTCCACGCTGTCCTACCCCGTCAACGGCGGCCAGCCGGTGCTCCTCGCGGGCGCCGGCCACCAGTTGGGCCGCGCCTGCGGCCAGGTGGCACTGGTCCGCCCCGACACCCTCGCGGGCGACTCGCTTCCGGTGCTGCTCAACGCCGGGCTCAAGGCCAGCAAGATGCCCGAGGCCAACGACATCCGGGCCGCCGAGGACTCCGCCGACTTCGTCCCGCAGGCCCGCGAGGCACTCGCGGGCTCCACCGGCGGCAAGGACCGGGGCTGCGTGGCCGCGGTGCTCGGCGAGCGCACCGAGACCTTCTTCGACGCCTTCCGGCGCACCGACGCCCAGCGCAAGAGACCGCAGATCTCCTCGGTGCTCGGATCCGTCAGCCAGTCCCTCGTGGACCGCACCGGCGGCCGGGAGAGCCCCTTCGAGGGCGCGTACCTGACCAGCTGGTACCCGGTCTCCGCCGATCCGCTGTGGGAGCCGATGCGCAAGGTGATCTCCGACCAGGCCTTCGGCGACAACAACCTCGACGCCGACGACAGCGGTGCGCAGACCACCTGGATCGCCTACACCGTGCTGAGCGAGGTCGTCAGGCGGTTCAAGGACGGCGACGGCATCACCGCGCGCAAGCTCGCCCGCGCGCTGAACCAGTCCGAGGCCGTCACGACCGGCGGCCTCACCCCGGACCTGAGCTGGCGCTACCAGGACATGCGGGCCGTCGCCGGCTTCCCGCGCATAGTGAACGGCCAGGTCACCTTCCAGATCGTCCAGCAGGGCCGCCTCGTCGCCCAGCCGGGTGAGCAGTCGATGGACATGACGCCGACCCTGGAGCAGGCCCCGCCCGTGAACTAGGTCCTGCGGCCGGGGCCGTGGGCCGAGGCGGACCTGTGGATCAGAGTTGGGACTTGTCGCGCTTGGTGAGGCCGTACTTGGCCGCGATCGAGTTCCACAGGCCCGCCGCCTGCTCCTTGGCCTTGGTGGCCTCGCCGCTCGACTTGTTGCCGTCGGAGGCGTTGTCCGTGGACTTGGCCTTGCCGTCCTTGCACTTGTCCTTGTCGTGGTTCACGTCGTCCGCCCAGTCCGCGTAGCTCTCGTCGGCGTCCGCGGAGGCCTGCCAGGCCTTCGAGAGGGCGCCGGTGAGCTTCACGTTGTCCGGGAGCTTGTCGACCTTCAGCTCCTGGAGCCGGGTCACCAGCTCCTCGCGCTGGCGGGCCGCGCCGCGCAGGTCGGTGGCCGCCTGGTCGAGGTTGCGGCAGCCCTTGATGTCCTCCACGGCGCGGATCACGCTGGCGCGGCTGTCGTTGCTGTCCGCGAGGAGCTTGTCCAGCTGGACGGCCTGGGGCTGGGCCGGGTCGAGGGGTGCCTCGCCGCCGGGGGCCGCGGACCCCTTGCCCGCAGCCGCGCTCGGTGCGGCCGCCACCGCGCCGGGGTCGCTGTTCTGCGGCTTGCCGTCGCCGCTGCCGAGCAGCGAGCCGACCCCGAGCCCGGCCACGACCAGCCCGATGACACCCGCCGCGATGATCGCGGGCGAGACCCGGCGGGCGCTCTCCGGCTCGGGCTGGCGGAACTGCTGCTGGGGCGTCGCGTACTGCGGCGGCTGCGGGGGCTGCTGCTGGAACTGCTGCGGCGGCGGCCCCTGCGGCTGCTGGAACTGCGGCGGGTACTGCTGCTGGTGCCGGGGCGGTACGGGGCCCTGCGCGCGCGGCGGGTACTGGCGCGGCTGCGGCCGCCGCAGCACCGGCTCCTGGATCGGCGGCAGGTGCTGGGTGTGCCCCTCGGAGCCGGGGGCGTCGTTGCGGAACAGCCCGTCGAACCCGGCGGCCGGGTCGGGTCCCGGCCCGGCGGGGACGGGCGGGATGAACTGGGTCGCCGCCTCCTCGTGCGCCGGGGCCGCCGGGGCCGCCGGGGCCGCCGGGACGGGCGGGATGAACTGGGTCGCGGCTTCCCCGTGCGCCGGGGCTGCCGGGGCCGCCGGGACGGGCGGGATGAACTGGGTCGCGGCTTCCCCGTGCGCCGGGGCTGCCGGGGCCGCCGGGACGGGCGGGATGAACTGGGTCGTG
>NZ_JBVJUY010000004.1:138305-197940 GCF_055604165.1 Streptomyces sp. NPDC037242 | reverse complement strand
TCGCGGCTTCCCCGTGCGCCGGGGCCGCGGGGACGGGCGGGGCAGCGGGAGCCGCCGGGACGGGCGGGATGAACTGCGTGACCGCCTCGGGCAGCGGCGGATAGCCGTACCCGTGCGGATCGCCCGGCCCCTCGTAGCCGGGGCCCACGACGTGTCCCGGCTGCGGCGCCTCCTGCGGATGCGGGTACGGCTGCGGGTACCCGTACGCCGGACCGCCCTGCTGCTGCTCCGGGTAGCCCGGGGTCGCGTCCGGCGGGCCCCACGGCGTGCCGGCCTGCGGGGTGGCCTGGTGGCCGTTCCCCTGTCCGTTCTCCGTCACCGGGACTCCTTCTCCGACTTGTCCGTACCTACGGAACCGTCGGTCACGCTACCCGGTCGTCCGCCACCGCCGTCAGGCCCACCCATGCCTTCGTGCCCCGTCAGGCCCCCACCGCCTCCAGACGTGCCCCGAACTCCCGCACCGCCGCCTCTTCCCGGTACGGCTCCAGGCGCTGGCGGAAGTCCTCCAGGTACTCCGCCCCCCGGTTCGAGCGCAGCCCCGACAGCAGGTCCGCCGCCCTGGTGGCCGTCTGGCAGGCCTGCTCCACCTCGCGCTGCTGCACCTGCGCGGTCGCCAGCAGCAACAGCCCGATGGCCCGGCGGCGCTCCTTGCCCGCGGGCAGCGCCCGCAGGGCCTCCTCCGCGCGCCTGCCCGCCGCGTCGGCCTGGCCCAGGTCCCGGTGGCAGTGGGCCAGTTCGTCCGCAAGGTAGCCCGTGTCGAAGTGCCGGATCCACGCCGGGTCGTCGCCCGACTCCGGCTCCGCCCGCTCCAGCGCGGTGACCGCCCGGGAGGACAGCACCGCCGTCGCGCGGCCGTCGCCCAGCAGCGCGTGCCCGCGCGCCTCGGCGGCGTAGAACATCGCCTCCACCCGCGGGGTGACCTGGCCGCGGGTGCCCTCCTGGGCGGCGCGGGCGAGCTGCGCGATCTCCCGCGGGTTGCCCAGCTCGGCGGCCAGGTGGCTCATGGACGCCGCCAGCACGTACCCGCCGTACGCGCGGTCGCCGGCCGCCTGGGCGAGGCGCAGCGCCTGGATGTAGTAGCGCTGGGCCAGGCCCGGCTGGCCGGTGTCCACCGCCATGTACCCCGCGAGCTCGGTCAGCCGGGCCACGGCCGCGAACAGCGCCCGCCCCACCGGCTCCCGGTACGAGCCGCCGATCAGCCCGGACACCACGGAGTTGAGGTAGTGCACGACCACGGGCCGTACGTGCCCGCTGCCGAAGCGGTGGTCGAGGTCCTTGAGGGCCTCGGTGGTGGCCTGCACGGCCTCCACGTCGGACATCCCGACGCGCGAGCCGCCGCTGCGGGCGACCTGTGCGTCGGCCCCGGTGATCAGCCAGTCGCGGCTGGGTTCCACGAGGGCGGAGGCGGCCACGGAGGACCCGGTCAGGAAGTCGCGGCGGCCCACGTCGCTGCGCCACAGCTCGCAGACCTGCTCGATCGCGCCGATGACGGTCGGGGAGAACTGCAGGCCGACGCCGGAGGCGAGGTTCTTGCCGTTGGCCATGCCGATCTCGTCGATGGTGACGGTCCGGCCGAGCTTGCGCCCGAGCGCCTCGGCGATGATCCCCGGCGCCCGGCCGCGCGGCTGCTGACCGCGCAGCCAGCGGGCGACCGAGGTCTTGTCGTAGCGCAGGTCGAGACCGTGCTCGGCGCCGCACATGTTGACGCGCCGGGCGAGCCCGGCGTTGGAGCACCCGGCTTCCTGGATGAGCGCCTGCAGCCGTTCGTTCGGCTGGCGGGCGACGAGAGGCCTGGCTGCCATTGAAAAACCCCCTGAAGCCACGGGAGAGCGTTGGAATGATCACTTCCCGCCTGATGTGCGGAGAATCTTCCCCTCTGCGACGAGTCGCTACCCACCTCCGGCGCCCCGACCTCCCACGCGCCCCCGTCCATGCATCGATGCGCCCCGTGTGCAGGATCGATGCTCCGGCCACCGGCTGGTTTACGCCCGTAACCCCCGGTGACCGCAAGAGTTGTGATGCACGTGGAAGAGACCATGGCAGTCACGGAGACCGCACCCATTCCCAAGCCGCGCGGTGAGCGGCTGCTGGACCATGCCGTGCGGTACACGGAAGAACGGCACTGGGATGTGTTCGCCGGCACCTGGCTGGAGTCCTCGGAGGGCCGGGAGAAGTGCTCCTGCGGGGCGCAGGACTGCGCGGCGCCCGGCGCGCACCCGACCGTGAAGGACTGGGCGGCGCAGGCCTCGGGCAGCGCGGTGCAGGTCCGGCGGCTCTGGGGCAAGCACCCCACGGCCTCGATCCTGCTGCCGACGGGCCGGACCTTCGACGCGCTGGACGTGCCGGACTCCGCGGGCTTCCTCGCCCTGGCGCGGCTCCAGCGGATGCAGCGCGCGCTCGGGCCGGTGACGGTCACCCCCGACCACCGGATGAAGTTCTTCGTCCTGCCCGGCGCCGGGGCCAAGGTCGCGGACCTGCTGCGCAAGATCGGCTGGCAGCCGTCCCAACTCGACCTCGCGGCACGGGGCGAGGGCGAGTACGTGGCCGCCCCGCCGACCCGCTACGGCGGGCGCGGCTCGGTCCAGTGGGCGCAGCCGCCGACGGCCGCGAACCGTTGGCTGCCGGATGTGGAGGAGCTCATCGACGCGCTGGCCTACGCGTGCGGGCGCGAGGCGGCGGCGGAGCGGGCGCGACGCCAGGCGTGATGCGTGATGCGTGATGCGTGATGCGGCAGGTCAGCGCTTGCTGAGCGCTTGGTAATTCCTCCCCGGAAACTCATGACATAAGTAACTGCTGTGCCTCTCTCCCGTCCTCCTATGGTGAGGAAAGTACGACCACGGGGAACAGAACGAGAGGCAGGCGCATGCCGGACCAGGCAGATGCGACGGGCGGAACGCACGGGACGGGTGGCGCGGGATCCGCGCCGGCCGCCGTTCGGGTAGAGGGTCTTTGGAAGCGCTTCGGCGAGCAGGTGGCCGTCGCCGGCATCGACCTCGTACTGCCGGCAGGTCAGTTCATCGGCCTGGTCGGCCCGAACGGTGCCGGCAAGACGACGACGCTGTCGATGGTGACCGGCCTGCTGCGCCCGGACATGGGGCGCGTGATCGTCGCCGGGCACGACGTGTGGACCGACCCGACCGAGGTCAAGTCCCGCATCGGCGTCCTGCCGGAGGGGCTGCGGCTCTTCGAGCGCCTGTCCGGTCGCGAACTGCTCGGCTACATGGGCCGGCTGCGCGGCCTGACCGGCGCCGAGACCGACAAGCGGGCGACCCAGCTGCTGGACGTCCTGGACCTCGCGGGCTCGCAGCACAAGCTGGTCGTCGACTACTCGACGGGCATGCGGAAGAAGATCGGCCTGGCGGCCGCCCTGCTGCACAACCCGGAAGTGCTGTTCCTGGACGAGCCGTTCGAGGGCGTGGACCCGGTGTCCGCGCAGACCATCCGCGGGGTGCTGGAGCGCTACACCTCCTCCGGGGCCACAGTCGTCTTCTCCTCCCACGTGATGGAGCTCGTCGAGTCGCTGTGCGACTGGGTCGCCGTGATGGCCGCCGGCCGGATCCGGGCCGCGGGCCCGCTGGCCGACGTACGGGGCGACGCGCCCTCGCTGCAGGCCGCGTTCCTGGAGCTGGTCGGCGCGCAGGGCCGCGACTCCGGCGACTCGCTGGACTGGCTCGGCGGCGGCGGTCTCGGCAACGGCACCACGACCGGGGCGGCCGCCCGATGAGCACGACCACCGCGGTCCCCCTGACCCCGATCTTCGTCCAGCTCAAGCTCTCCCTGCTGAAGAACGGCCTCAAGGGCTCCTCGAAGCGCAAGGCCGCCTACTTCGGCAGCCTCGCCTTCGCCCTGGTGGTGGGCTTCTTCGCCACCCTCGGCATGGCCCTGCTGCGCGGCAACGCGCACGCCGGCACCGTCGTCGTCCTGCTGGCCGCGCTCCTCGCGCTCGGCTGGACGTTCATGCCGCTGTTCTTCCCCACCGGGGACGAGACGCTCGACCCGACGCGGCTCGTCATGCTGCCGCTGCGCCCGCGTCCGCTCGTACGGGCCCTGCTCGCCTCCTCCCTGGTCGGCATCGGCCCGCTGTTCACGCTCTGCCTGGGCGTCGGCTCGGTGATAGCCGTCGCCCGGGGCGCCGCGGGCGCGGTGGCCGCCGTGGTGGCGGTACCGCTGCTGCTGCTGGGCTGCGTCGCGCTCGCCCGTGCCGTGGCCACGGCCAACGTACGGCTGCTGACCAGCCGTAAGGGGCGCGACCTCGCCCTGCTCAGCGGCCTGCTGATCGCAGTGGGCGGGCAGCTGGTCAACTTCGGGAGCCAGCGGCTGTTCGAGGCCGGCGGCATGGAGGCCCTGGAGCCGGCCGAGGCCGTGGTCCGCTGGCTGCCGCCCGCGACCGCCGTCGGCATGGTGGACTCGGTGAGCGACGGCTCGTACGGGGTGGCGGCGGCCCAACTCGCCCTCACCCTCGCCGCCCTGGCCCTGCTGCTGCGGTTCTGGGAGCGCAGCCTGACCAAGCTGATGGTCACCCCCGACGGTTCGACCATCGCGGCGGCCAAGCCGCGCAAGGAACGCGCCGGAGGCCGCGGACTGTGGTCCCTGCTCCCCGACGACCGCACCGGCGCGGCCATGCAGCGCTCCCTGCGCTACATCGGGCGCGACCCGAAGACCAAGGCCGCCTGGGTCAGCTCCCTCGCGATCGGCGCGATCATCCCGATCTTCAACGCCCTCCAGGGCACCGGCTCGGTGTACCTCGTCTGCTTCGGCTCGGGCATGCTCGGCGTCCAGATGTACAACCAGTTCGGCCAGGACACCTCGGCGTTCTGGATGGTCGCGCAGACCATCTCGAACCGGCACGACGCGTACGTCGAACTGCGCGCCCGCGCCTACGCCCTGGCGCTGGTGACCGTCCCGTACACGGTCCTGATCACGGTGGCCACGGCCGCGCTGGTCGGCAACTGGCCCGGCTTCCCGGCGGCGCTGGGCATGGCCCTGGCCCTGCTCGGCTCGATGCTCTGCACGGGCGCGCTGGCCTCGGCCCACTACCCGTACTCCATCCCGACGGACGGCGCCTTCAAGAACGTCGCCCCGGGGCAGGGCGCGCTCGCCTGGATGGGCATCTTCGCCGGGCTGGCCGTCTCGGCGGTGATCTGCGCACCGATGATCGTCCTGACCGTCTACCTCAACGCGGCGGACCACAAATCCCTCAGCTGGATCCTGCTGCCGCTGGGCGTCGCCTGGGGCACCCTGGCCACCTGGGCGGGCCTGCGCCTGGCCGCGCCGACGGTGGCGCGCAAGCTCCCGGAGATCCTGTCGGCGGTGAGCAAGGGCTGAACCGCCCGCGGCTCCCTGCGGGCGGCGGGTCCCTCCCGTCCGAGATCCCCGCGCCACCCGACCTCGGGTGGCGCGGGGATCTTTCGTCGGGGGCGCGTGATCGTCGCCCGGCGCCGGCGGCTCACGCGGCCGGCAGGCGGACCAGCATCTTGCCCGTGTTCGCACCGCGCATCATGCCGAGGAAGGCCTCGGGGGCGCGCTCGATGCCGTCCACGACCGTCTCCTCGGCGTACAGGCTCCCGTCGGCGAGCCAGCCCGCCGCGCGGCCGATCCACTCCGGGAACAGGTCGAAGTGGCTGGAGACGAGCATCCCGCGCAGCGTGACCTCGCGGGCCGCGGCCCGGAAGAGGTTGTCCGGTCCCGCCGCCGGCCCCGTGGCGTTGTAGCCGCTGATCGCGCCGACCATCGCGATCCGGCCGCCCTGGCGCATCGCGCCGATGGCCGCCTGGAGGTGGTCGCCGCCCACCGCGTCGAGGTAGACGTCGATGCCTTCGGGGGCCGCCTGCGCGAGCTGCTCCGCCAGCGCGCCCTGGCGGTAGTCCACCGCCGCGTCGAAGCCGAAGGAGTCCAGCAGCTTCTTGGTCTTCGCGCTCCCGCCCGCCGACCCGATCACCCGGGACGCCCCGAGCCGCCGGGCCAGTTGTCCGGCGACGCTGCCCACCGCACCCGCCGCGGCGGAGACGAACACCACGTCGCCCTCCTTGACCGGCGCGGTGCGGGTGAGCGCGGCGTACGCGGTCAGGCCCGTCGTGCCCAGCGGGCCGAGGTACGCCGCCGGGGAGGCGAGTTCGGTGTCCACGACCGTGGCGGCGGCCGCGTCCAGGACGGCGTACTCACGCCAGCCGAGGAAGTGCGAGACGGTCGCGCCGACCGGGACGGACGGGGCGCGGGAGGCGATCACCTCGCCGATGGCGCTGCCCTCCAGGGCGGCGGCGAGCTCGAAGGGCGGGATGTAGGAGGGCGCGTCGTCCATCCGGCCCCGCATGTACGGGTCCACCGACATCCAGGTGTTGCGGACGAGGATCTGGCCGTCGGCGGGCTCCGGGACCTCGGTGGTGACGAGCGCGAAGTCCTGCGGGGTCGGGGCGCCGACGGGGCGGGCGGCGAGGTGGATCTCGCGGGAGACGGTCGCGGCGGACGTGGTGGGCGTGGTGGGCGTGGTGGTCATGGCGGGTTCCTTCCGGTGTTCGTACCGCTCGGTCGCGGTCACAGGAACACCATGCGAGGGGGCGCGCACGGTTCGCCGACGGTTCGCTGACGGTCGTGCGGCGGTCGGCGTGCGGCCGTCCGGAGAGTGCGAAGTAACGTTGCGGCATGCGTTTCGAGGTGCTGGGACCGGTGACCGTGCGGACGGACGACGGGACTCCCGTCCCGGTGCCGGAGGCCAAGACCCGGGCGCTGCTGACCGCCCTGCTCGTCCACCACGGGCGGCCGGTGCCGGTGGACCGGCTGATCGACGGCCTGTGGGGCCCGGCCGCGCCCAAGAACCCCGCGAACACCCTCCAGACCAAGGTCTCGCAGCTGCGCCGCACCCTCGCCCGGGCCGAGGACGGTGCCCGCGCCCTGGTCGCGTACGGTCCGGCCGGATACACGCTGCGCGTCCCCGAACAGGCCGTCGACGCGGGCCGGTTCGCGCAGCTGTCGGCGGCCGCCCGCACGGAACCGGACGCCCGGGCCCGGGCGGTGCTGCTGACGCGGGCGCTCGGGCTGTGGCGCGGGGACGCGTACGGCGGCTTCCGGGACGCGGAGTTCGTACGGGCCGAGGCCGCGCGGCTGGAGGAGCAGCGGGTCACGGCCCAGGAGGACCTCGCCGAACTGCGCCTGGAGCTCGGCACGGCCGGGGCACACGGCGTACTGGCCGACGAGTTGGCCGAGCTGGCCGGACGCCACCCGCTGCGGCAGCGGCTCCGGGACAGCCAGATGCGGGCGCTGTACCGGGCCGGGCGGCAGAGCGAGGCGCTCGCGGTCTACGGGGAGCTGCGGCGGCTGTTCGCCGAGGAACTCGGCATCGACCCGGGCCCGGAACTCGCCGCGCTGTACGAGGCGATCCTCCGCCAGGAGCCGCATCTGACTCCCCCGGTGGCTGCGGCGGCTACGGCGGTGGCCGCGGAGCCGCCGGCGACCGGGGTCCGCGGGAACCTGCCCGCGCCGGTCAGCTCCCTCGTCGGGCGCGAGGAGGCCGTGCACCGGGTCTGCGCGGCCGTCGGGGCCGGGCGGCTCGTGACGCTCACCGGGCCCGGCGGCGTCGGCAAGACCCGACTGGCGCTCGCTGCCGCGGCGCGCCTGGGCGACGCGCACCCCGACGGGGTCTGGTTCGTCGAACTCGCCGGAGCCCGGGGGAAGGTGGCCGAGACCGTGGCCGCCGCCCTGGGCGTACGCGAGTCCGCCGAGGGCGGTGGCGATGGCGGCGGCGTCCGGGAGCGGCTGGCCGGGGTGCTCGCGGATCGCGCGCTGGTGCTCGTACTCGACAACTGCGAGCACGTCGTCGGGGCGGCCGCGGACCTGGTCGGGCATCTGCTGCGACGGGCCCCCGGGCTGCGGATCCTCACCACCAGCCAGGAGCCGCTGGCGATCTCCGGCGAGGTCCTCGAAGCCGTCGCACCGCTCGCCGAGTCGGAGGCCATGGAGCTCTTCGCCGCCCGTACCGCCGCGGCCGGAGCCCCCGGTTTCGCGCTCGGCCCCGACAACGCCGAGGCCGTCGCCCTGATCTGCCGCCGCCTCGACGGCATCCCGCTCGCCCTGGAACTCGCCGCCACCCGGGTGCGGGCCCTCGGCGTGCACGACCTGGCGGAGCGGCTGCACGACCGGTTCCGACTGCTCAACCAGGTGCGCCGGGACGCCCCCGCCCGGCAGCGCACCCTGCGCGCGGTGATCGACTGGAGCTGGGAGCTGCTGTCGCCGCCGGAACGGGCGGTGCTGCGCCGGCTCGCCGTGTTCGCGGGCGGGTTCACGCTGGACTCGGCCGAGGCGGTGTGCGCCGGGCAGGACGTACCGGCCGAGGACGTGCTCGACCTCGTGACCCGGCTCGTGGACTGCTCCCTCGTCGCCGCCGCGCACGGCCCCGGGGGCGCGGGTGCGCGGTACCGGCTGCTGGAGTCGGTGGCGGCGTACGGGCTGGAGCGGCTCGACGCGGCGGGCGAGGGCCCCGACACGCGCCTGCGGCACGCCCTGCACTGCGTCGGGCTGGCCGAGTGCGCGGCCGAGCGGCTGCACGGGCCCGGGCAGCGCGACTGGCTGCGCCGGCTCGACGGGGAGACCCTCAACCTGCGTGCCGCGCTCGACCACGCCGTGGCGGCCGGGGCGGGCGCGCTCGCCCTGCGGCTGGTCAACGCGTCGGCCTGGTACTGGTGTCTGCGCGGCCGGATCGGTGAGGCGCGGGACTCGTTCGAGGCGGCCCTGGCATGCGCGTCGGGCGGCGGGGCCGAACCAGGGGCGGATGGCGCCGCGGCCGCCGGGGCCCGGGCGCGGCTCGCCGCCTTCGCCCTGCTCGCGGGGGACGACAGCCGCCTGGGCGGGGACTTCGGCGGCGCCGACGCCCGCGGCAGGTGGCTGCTGGCCTTCGCGCGCTGCGGATTCGCGGTGGGTACGGACGGCGCGGGCGGGGCCGATGGCGCCGACGCCGACGCCGACGCCGACGGGCAGGAGGCTCTGCTCGGGGCGCTGGCCGAGGAGTTCCGCGGCCTCGGCGACCGGTGGGGCGAGGCGGCCGCGTTCTGCACGCTGGCCACCCGTGCGCTGTACCGCGGCGACCTCGTCGAGCTCCGCCGCAACGCCGCGGCCGGCGCGGCCGCCTTCTCGGAACTGGGCGACTGCTGGGGGCAGTTGCAGTCCTCCGAACAGCTCGGGATCCTCGCGGAGATCGGCGGCGACCATGCCGGGGCGGCCCGGCTGCACGAGGACGGCGTACGCAACGCGCGGGAGCTGGAGCTGTGGACCCAGGCCTCCTTCGGGCTGTCCCGCCAGGGCCGTATCGCGCTGCTGACCGGCGACGGGGCCCGTGCGGCCGAACTCCACGAGCAGGCGCGGCAGCTCGCGGTGGAGCAGTCGCACCGCCCGGCGGAGCAGTTCGCCGAGATCGGCCTGGCGCTCGGCGCCCGGCGCGCGGGCGACCTGGACGCCGCCGAGGCGCGGCTGCGGCCCTGGCTGGACTGGAACCGCCGGCTCGGCGTGGCTTCGGGCGCGGCGCTGATCCTCGCGCAGCTCGGGTACGTCGCCGAGCTGCGCGGCGACGCGGGGCTCGCGGAGTCCCTGCACCGGGAGGGGCTCGCGGAGGCCCGCCGGACCGGGGACCCCCGGGCCCTGGCCCTGGCCTTCGAGGGCCTGGCCGGAGCCCGGTCCGCAGCCGCCCGCCACGAGGCGGCCGCGGGCCTGCTCGGCGCGGCTGCGGCACTGCGCGACTCCGTGGGCGCACCCCTGCCCCCGGCGGAGCGCGCCGACGTCGACCGCGCGAGCGCCCGGGCCCGGGCAGCCCTGGGCGAAGCCGCCTTCACGGCCGCCCACGCCCGCGGCCGCGCGACCCCGCCCACCCCCTAGGTTGCTTCGGCCTTGACCCCCTCCAGGAACGGTTCCAGGGCCGCGCGCCAGGCGGCCGGCTGGTCGTAGTGGAGGTAGTGGCCGGCGTCGGGGATCTCCGCGTACTGGCCCGCGGGCAGGACGCGGACCATCTCCTGGGCCTCGGCCCGGCCCAACTCACCGTCCAGGCCCCGGACGACCAGGGTCGGGCAGCGGACCTGCGCCAGCTCCTCCCAGTGCGCGTCGTGGACCCAGGTCTCGCGGGCCGTCAGCATCTGGCGCCGGGAGAAGACGGGCCGCCAGCCGTCATCGGCCTGCTGCATCACCTCGGCGAAGAAGGCTCCGCGGCCGGGATCGGGCCGCTCCACCCGGGGGTCGTCCTCGCCGAACCAGCGGCGGGCCGCGTCCTGGGTGGGGAACGGCAGGGGCCAGCGGCGGAACCATTCCTCCCACTCCAGCTGGGAGGCCGCACCGAGGGCGGAGGCTCGCATGTCGCAGATGACCAGGGCCTGTACGAGGTCGGGGCGGCGGGCGGCGAGCTGCCAGGCGGTCAGCGCTCCCATGGAGTGGCCGATCAGGGTCACGGGGGCCAGGCCGAGCTGCTCGATCGCGGCCTCGGCATCGGCCACGAAGGCCTCGCGGCCCAGGGCGGTCGTGAGGGCCGGGGCGCCGGCGGGGCGCTCGCTCTGGCCGTGGCCGCGCTGGTCGAGGGCCACGACGCGGCGGTGCTCACCGAGCCAGCGGGCGGTACCGGCCCAGTGGAAGGCGCGGCCCATCAGGCCGTGGAGTAACAGCACGCCCGGGGCACCCTCCGGAGCGGCCGGTTCCCGGAACTCCCAGGCTGCCAGGCGCACGCCGTCGGCCCCTGTGACATCGAAGCGCTGTACCACCGCAGATGCACCCCCTTCGCTCCCGGCCACAGTATCGAACCCCCATTCGAAAGCGGGGTTCTCGCCGGCAACACCGCTCTTTCGAGTGACCTTGCTCAAGGATTGGCCGCCCCTGCCGATGGAGATCCTTTCAACAGGGAGGCGGACCGCTCGGGGAAGACGGTCCGAGGGGATGACCTTGAGAGCTCGGGGCTCCAGGTCAAACAGGGGAGGACCGGTCCCGGCGCCGCAAGGCGTCGGGACCATCCACACCACATCACACAGCATCCGGCGGCATCGATACCGACGGGCTCACTCGTACGGGCGATCCCGGCGGGGCGTCCGTACGTCAGTGCGTCAATCCGTCAGCCCGTCAGCCCGGTCAGCGCTTCGCGACGAACACGTGCGAAGCGATGTCCGCGTCCAGCTCGGCCGCCTCGCCACCGCTGCCGACCAGCACGCCGCCGGGCGACTCGGTCACGCTCACCACCGAACCGGGCTGCACGCCCGCCCGCCGCAGCGTGTACATCAGCTGCGCGTCCGTCTGGATCGGCTCCCCGATGCGGCGCACGACCACCGTCTTGCCCTCGGTGCCCGGGTCCAGCTCCGACAGGCTGACCATGCCGTCCTCCAGGAACGGGTCGGCCTCGGTCTTCTCCCCCAGCTCCTCCAGCCCCGGGATCGGGTTTCCGTACGGCGACTCGGTCGGGTGGCGCAGCAGCTCCAGCACCCGCCGCTCCACCGCCTCGCTCATCACGTGTTCCCAGCGGCAGGCCTCGGCGTGCACCTGCTCCCACTCCAGGCCGATGACGTCGACGAGCAGGCACTCGGCGAGCCGGTGCTTGCGCATCACGCGCGTCGCCAGCCGCCGCCCCTCCTCGGTCAGCTCCAGGTGCCGGTCGCTGGCCACGGCCACCAGGCCGTCCCGCTCCATCCGCGCCACCGTCTGGCTCACCGTCGGACCGCTCTGGTCGAGCCGCTCGGCGATACGGGCGCGCATGGGGACCACGCCTTCCTCTTCCAGCTCGAGGATGGTGCGGAGATACATCTCCGTGGTATCGATCAGTCCGGACATTCGTGCCCCTCGGATTGCGTGCGCTGGCCCTGTCCCCAATTCTGACGCATCGGGCCGACAACCGTCCCGTGCCGAGGGGTCAAGGCCGTTCCAGGACGTCCTGCGGGGCCTTTCGCCCCGGGATTGACGCCCGTATTGACATGCCCTTGGTCCAGACCGCACGGTGAGCGGCGGACACGGACGAGACGCATCCATCTGCACCCCACCCCGGAAGGCCTTCGGCGTATGAGCGAGAGCAAGCTGGCCGGTCAGTTCTTCGACGCCGCCATCGGCCTGCTGGAACGGGTGCGGGACGAGGAGTCCGCGCACATCACCGCCGCGGGTCTCGCCATCGCGGACGCCGTGGCCGCCGGCAACAAGCTCTTCGCCTTCGGCGCCGGTCATTCCTCCCTCCCCGCTCAGGACGTGGTCTACCGGGCCGGCGGGCTCGCCCTGATGAACTTCCTCGCCGTTCCCGGCACCGCGGGCATCGACATCATGCCCGCCACCCTCGGAAGCGCGCTGGAGCGCGTGGACGGACTCGCCGGAGCCGTGCTCGACAGCAGCCCGGCCTCCGACGGCGACGTCCTCGTGATCATCTCCCTCTCCGGGCGCAACGCCCTGCCGGTCGAGATGGCCATGAACGCCCGCGCCATCGGCCTCAAGGTCATCGGTGTGACCTCGGTGGCGTACGCGACCGGGACCAAGTCGCGGCACGTGTCCGGCACCTTCCTCAAGGACCACTGCGACATCGTCCTCGACAGCAAGATCGCGGTCGGCGACGCCGAGCTGAGCCTCGACGGCATCGCGGCCCCCTTCGCGCCCGCATCCACCGTCGTGACCAGCGCGATCATGCAGGCCGTCATGGCCGCCGCGGCCGGCGAGCTCGCCGCCCGCGGGATGGAGCCGCCGCTGCTGCGCTCGGGCAACGTCGACGGCGGCCACGAGTGGAACGGCCGCGTGATGCAGGAGTACGGCGACCGGATCTTCTTCCGCCACTGACCCCTCGGGTCCGCCACCGACCCCTCAGGCCGTGCCGGTGTCCCGGGTCGCCAGGTCCAGGTCCGCCGCGACCCGGGCCGCGACCTCCTCCGCGTACGCCGCGTCCGCCCGCTCGAAGGCGGCCCGCGAGTGCCCGCGCAGGAAGGTCAGCGTGCCCAGGGTCCGGCCCCGGCTCCGCAGGACCGCGCACAGCCCGTGCGCCGCGCCCTGCGGCCACTGCCGGGAGCGCGCCCACTCCTCGGCCGCCTCGCCGCGCGGCGAGCTCGTGCGCACCGAGCCGGAGCGCTCCAGCGCCTGCAGCACCGGGTGGCCGGCCTCGTACCGTACGGGGATCGACCCCGGCGCGGGGAACTCCGGAGGGGACGCGGCGAACCGTACGAGCCGCGGCCGGGGCGCGCCGTCCACGGGCTGCTCCGAACCGTCGACGATGTCGAGCAGCGCGTGCTCGGCGAAGCCGGCGAGCGCGAAGTCCAGCCGTACGGCGGCCGCCTCGGCCGGGTCCTCGCACTCCGCGGCGGCCCGCCCCGCGCGGTGCAGCTGGTGCGAGCGGAACCGCAGCTGCGCGGTGTCCAGCTCCGCCCGGCGCGCCTCGGTGACGTCCTGGAACAGCAGGGCCACCCCGAGCGGTACGGGTTCCTCCGCGAGCGGCGAGGCCAGCCGCAGGAAGCCGCACCGCCAGCACCGCCTGCGCACCCCGTCGGGGGTGCGCACGGACACCCACAGCTCCACGGGCCTCGGCGGCGCACCCTCGGACAGCACGTGCTGGAGGGCGCCCTCCAGCTCCTCGACCCCCTGGGTCAGCAGGTCGCCCAGGGGCCGCCCGAGCAGTGCGGTCCGCCCGGAGCCGAAGGCGCGGGCGGCGTGCGCGTTGACCACGGCCGGGCGCAGGTCCACGTCCACGAGGACGACGCCCCACGAGGCGTCCTCCATCAGCGCCTCGCTGAGGGCGATGGAGCGTTCGAGGTCGATCTGCGTGTGCACCGCGCTGAAGGCGCAGTAGACCCCGGCGGGTTTTCCGTCGGCGCCGGGCACGCCCGCGGACTGGGTCCGCACCAGGACGCGCCCGCCGCTCTTGGTCAGCAGGGCGAACTCGTGCACCTGCCGGCCGGGCACGTCCTGCGCGGCCATGAGTCTGTCCTGCACGTCCTGGGCGTCGGCGGCTCGGACCGCCCACCCCTCGAACCCCTTGCGCCCCACGGCCTCGGCCGCGGACCAGCCCAGGATCCGCTCGGCCTCGCGGTTCCAGTGGGTGATCACGCCGTCGGCGTCGAACGCGCACAAGGCGGCGTCCATCCCGTCCAGCAGCGCTGCGAGCAGATCATCGGCGGTCTCACTACGTCCGGAAGCAGTCACCTGGGCCCCCTGCAGGTGTTCGCGTGTGCGGCACGTCGGATCATTCAACTGGAACGTGACGCAGCCCACACCCGCTTCCCGCAATCCTCCCGGTTTGTCCGCACCCCCGGGCGTGGCGGGCCCCGTGCGGCCCCCCGGCCCGGTCGCACGAATAAACAGTTGTGCGCCCGGGGAGGCGTGCCTAGGCTCTGCCGTACACGAGAAGGGAGGTGGTTCCCGAAATGTACGGAAACCGGACGCGTGAGGTGGCTGCGGGCTAAAGCGCCCGTCGTCGCACGCACCCAGTGCGGTGCCCGGCGGGAACGCCAGGCGCCAATCCCAAGCAGTCACCCGACCCGCGGGCTCGCCGGTACGTCCGGCCGGCTCCTCTCACTGCAGGAGAGGAACCAGAGCCCGCGGGTCGCCTGCGTTCAGGGGCAGAGCCGCTCCAGGCGCCACTTGCCGCCCTCGGAGACGTAGCGCAGGCGGTCGTGCAGGCGGTTCTCGTGCCCCTGCCAGAACTCCACCGCGTCGGGTACGACGCGCAGCCCGCCCCACTCCGGCGGGACCGGGACCTGCTCGCCCTCCGGGTAGCGCGCCTCCAGTTCCGCGTAGCGCCGGTCGAGCTCGGCGCGGGAGCCGATCACCCGGGACTGCTCGCTGGCCCAGGCGCCCAGCTGGGAGCCGTGCGGGCGGGAGCGGAAGTACGCCGCGGTCTCGTCCCGGCCGATCCGGGCGGCCGTGCCGGTCACGATGACCTGGCGGGCGATGGGGTGCCAGGGGAAGAGCAGCGAGACGTACGGGTTCTCGTCGATCTCGCGCCCCTTGCGGGAGGCGTAGTTGGTGAAGAAGACGAAGCCCCGCTCGTCGAACTGCTTGAGCAGCACCGTTCGGGAGCTGGGCCGGCCGTCGGGGGTCGCGGTCGAGACGACCATCGCGTTGGGTTCGAAGACGTGCGCGTCGCTGGCCTGGCGGAACCACTCGGCGAACTGCCTGAGGGGGTCCTCGGCGAGGCTGTCCTCGAAGACGATCTCCGAGCGGTACTGCTTGCGCATGACGGCGGGGTCAAGGTCCTGGTCGGTCACCGGGCCATCCTGCCGCAGTATGACTGCCGGAGGTGTGCCGTATGTCACGCTTCCCCGCGACAAGCGGAACGGACAAAATCTTGAGGCCGGTCCGAGGGTTCCCGCGTGGGTGACCTTCGGCCGTGCCGGGCATCAACGGGGATGACCGCGCCGGACCGCGAATCACGCCGGGAGCCGCGCGTGTTCGCATCTATCTGAGGAGCCGCCTGATGTCCGATTTCGTACCCGGGCTCGAAGGGGTCGTCGCGTTCGAGACCGAGATCGCCGAACCGGATAAGGAAGGCGGTTCGCTCCGCTACCGCGGGGTCGACATCGAGGACCTCGTCGGCCACGTCTCCTTCGGGAACGTCTGGGGCCTGCTGGTCGACGGTGCTTTCAACCCCGGCCTGCCGGCCGCCGAGCCCTTCCCGATCCCCGTGCACTCCGGTGACATCCGCGTCGACGTCCAGTCGGCGCTCGCCATGCTCGCGCCCGTGTGGGGCCTGAAACCGCTGCTGGACATCGACGAGCGGACCGCCCGCGACGACCTGGCGCGCGCCGCCGTCATGGCGCTCTCGTACGTCGCCCAGTCCGCCCGCGGCCAGGGCCGGCCCATGGTGCCGCAGCGGGAGATCGACAAGGCCGAGTCCGTGGTCGAGCGGTTCATGATCCGCTGGCGCGGCGAGCCGGACCCGCGGCACGTCAAGGCCGTCGACGCCTACTGGACCTCCGCCGCCGAGCACGGGATGAACGCCTCGACCTTCACCGCGCGCGTCATCGCCTCCACCGGCGCCGACGTGGCAGCCGCGCTGTCCGGGGCGGTCGGTGCCATGTCCGGGCCGCTGCACGGCGGTGCGCCGTCCCGCGTGCTCGGCATGATCGAGGAGATCGAGCGCACCGGCGACGCCGTGGCGTACGTGAAGAAGGCCCTGGACAAGGGCGAGCGGCTGATGGGCTTCGGGCACCGCGTGTACCGCGCCGAGGACCCCCGCGCCCGTGTGCTGCGGCGTACCGCCAAGGAGCTGGACGCGCCGCGCTACGAGGTCGCCGCCGCGCTGGAGAAGGCCGCCCTGGAGGAGCTGCACGCGCGCCGCCCCGACCGGGTGCTCGCGACCAACGTGGAGTTCTGGGCCGCGATCATGCTGGACTTCGCAGAGGTCCCGGCGCACATGTTCACCTCCATGTTCACGTGCGCCCGCACCGCCGGCTGGTCGGCGCACATCCTGGAGCAGAAGCGCACCGGCCGCCTGGTGCGCCCGTCGGCCCGCTACACCGGGCCGGGCGTCCGCAACCCGCGCGAGATCGAGGGCTACGCCGACATCGCGGAAACCGCCTGAGCGGCGCCCGGGGCTGAAGCGCGCGCCGCAGGGCCGCCGCGCCGCGTGCTTCAGCCGAGGGCCGCGTCCAGGATCCGGGCCCACTGGGCGACCACCCGGGCGCGGCGGGCCGTGTCATCGGTCAGTACGTTGGCGAGACCGAGGCCGCGGCCCATGTCGAGCAGGCCCTGCACGGTCTCCCGTACGCCGGGTACGGACTCGTCCGCGCCCAGCAGCTCGACGGCGATGCGGTGGGTCTCGCGGCCCACCCGGGCCTCCAGCTCGGAGACCCGGGGGCGCAGCTGTTCCTCGTTGGAGGCGGCGACCCACAGTTGGAGCGCGGCCCGGAAGAGCGCGCCCGTGTACATGTCGACCAGCGCTTCGACCACGGCGGGCCGGGCCGCCGGGCCGGCCTGGAACAGCTCGCGCAGAGCCGTGGAGCGCTCCTCCGCCACGTACTCGACGGCCGCGGTGAACAGGTCCTCGCGGGTCGGGAAGTGGTGCTGGGCCGCGCCCCGGGAGACTCCGGCGCGCTCGGCGACCACCGCGACGGTGGAGCCGGCCCAGCCGTGTTCCGCCAGGCAGGAGACTGCCGCGTCCAGGAGGTGGCGCCGGGTGACCCTGCTGCGGGCCTGCTTGGGTCCCGGAGCGGGGGCGGGGTTCGGGCCGGGGCCGGTTGCGGGGCCGGTCACAGTGCCCATGCGGGGTCCCGTCGTTCGAAGCGGGCGGTGATGCCCTCGCGGGCTTCGGCGGAGGCGAAGAGCCCGGCGGACAGTTCCGTCAGGCGGGCGCCGTCCCGGTCCAGGGCCTCCCGTACGGCGGCGGTGGTCAGCGCCTTGGTCTGCGCGAGGCCCTGCGGGGAGGCCTTGCGCAGGCCGGCGAGGACCGGTTCCAGGGCTTCGTCGACCTGTTCGGCGTGCAGGGTGAGCAGCCCGATCCGGGTGGCCTCGGCGGCGTCGAAGAGCTCGGCGGTCAGGAAGTAGCGGCCGGCGGCGCGCGGGTCGAGCCGCGTGAGCAGCGGGACGGAGATGACCGCGGGAGCCAGGCCCAGGTGGGTCTCGGTGAAGGCGTACGAGGACTGCGGTCCGGCGGCGGCGATGTCGCAGGCGCCGAGCAGCCCGAGGCCGCCCGCCCGGACGTGTCCGGTGACGCGGGCGACGACGGGCTTGGGCAGTTCGGCGATCTCCCGGAGCAGGGCGAGGAAGTCGGCCGGGTCGCAGGGGGACTTGAGGTCGGCCCCGGCGCAGAAGGTGTTGCCGGTGTGGGTGAGCAGGACGGCCCGGACCGCCGGGTCCGCGCCCGCCGCGGCGAGGGCTGCGCGCAGGTCGCCGACGAGGTCCGCGGAGAGTGCGTTGCGGTTGGCCGGGGAGTCGAGCGTGAGCGTGGTGATCCCGCGGTGGTGCGAGGTTGCGACGGTCGGGGTCATGTCGTCCCTTCTGCTGCTTGCGCCTTTGGTGCGGGCGGGCCTAGTAGGACTTGGGCAGGCCCAGGGTCTGGTGCGAGACGAAGTTGAGGATCATCTCGCGGCTGACGGGGGCGATACGGGCCACCCGGGAGGCGGTGATGAGACCGGCCAGGCCGTATTCGCGGGTGAGGCCGTTGCCGCCGAGGGTGTGGACGGACTGGTCCACCGCCCGTACGCAGGCCTCTCCGGCAGCGTACTTGGCCATGTTGGCGGCTTCGCCCGCGCCCATGTCGTCGCCCGCGTCGTAGAGGTGGGCGGCCTTCTGCATCATCAGGCGGGCGAGTTCCAGCTCGATGTGGGCGGCGGCGAGCGGGTGGGCGATGGCCTGGTGGGTGCCGATGGGCTCCTTCCACACCTGGCGGGTCCTGGCGTAGTCGATGGCCTTGGCCAGGGCGTAGCGGCCCATTCCGATGGCGAAGGCGGCGGTCATGATGCGCTCGGGGTTGAGGCCGGCGAAGAGCTGGAGCAGACCGGCGTCCTCGTCGCCCACGAGGGCGCCGGCGGGGAGCCTGACCTCGTCCAGGACGAGTTCGAACTGCTTCTCCGCGGCCTGGAGCTCCATGTCGATGACCGAGCGGGTGAAGCCGGGGGTGTCCCGCGGGACGATGAACAGGCAGGGCTTGAGGCGGCCGGACCGGGCGTCCTCGGTGCGGCCGACGACGAGGGTGGCGTCGGCGATGTCCACGCCGGAGATGAAGACCTTGCGGCCGGTGAGGATCCAGTCGTCGCCGTCGCGGCGGGCGGTGGTGGTGATGCGGTGGGAGTTGGAGCCCGCGTCGGGTTCTGTGATGCCGAAGGCCATGGTGCGGGTGCCGTCGGCGAGGCCGGGGAGCCAGGCCTGCTTCTGGGCCTCGGTACCGAAGCGGGCGATGACCGTGCCGCAGATGGCGGGCGAGACGACCATCATGAGGAGGGGGCAGCCGGCGGCGCCCAGCTCCTCCAGAACGATGGACAGTTCGGCGATGCCGCCGCCCCCGCCGCCGTACTCCTCGGGGAGGTTGACGCCGAGGTAGCCGAGCTTGGCGGCGTCGGCCCACAGTTCGTCGGGGTGGCCGCCTTCGCGGGCGACGCGGGCGAGGTATTCGCGGCCGTACTTCTGGCCGAGTGCGGCCACCGCCGCGCGCAGGGCTTGGTGTTCGGCGGATTCGATGACGGAGCTCATGTTTGCGGTTCCTCCTGTGCTTCCTGGACTACGGCGAGCAGGGCGCCGAACTCGACCTGTTGGCCGGTCGCGGCGTGGAGCGCGGTGAGCGTGCCGGAGGCGGGAGCGAGGATGCGGTGCTCCATCTTCATGGCCTCCAGCCAGAGCAGTGGCTGCCCGGCGGTGACGGGGCTGCCGGGGGCGAGGCCCTCGGCGACGCGGACGACGGTGCCGGGCATGGGGGCGAGCAGGGAGCCGGGTTCTGTGCGGTCCTGGGGATCGGTGAACCGGGGCACGGGGACGAGGGTGTGGGAGCCGAGTACGGAGTCGACGTAGACCTCGCCGGCCCCCGTGGTGTTCGAATTTCGTTTCACGTGGAACAGCCGCCGGACGCCCTCGACTTCGAGGGTGACGAGGTCGGGGGCGGCGTTCAGGACCCGGACGCCGGGGTGCTCCAGCGGCCGGTAGCGGACCTCGTACTCCTCACCGGCCACGGTGTAGCGGCGGGTCTGCGGCTGGGAGCGGACGTTGCGCCAGCCGCCGAGGCGGGCGGCGAGCGGGGCGCCGGGGGCGGGGGCGGTGTCGGCGAGGGCGGCGGCGAGGGCCGCCAGGGTGGCGTCGGGTGCTCCGTCGGTCAGCTCCGCGAGGTGGCGCTCGTAGAACCCGGTGTCGGGGAGCCCGGCGGTGAACTCCGGGTGGCGCAGGGAGCGTACGAGGAGCTCGCGGTTGGTGGTGAGCCCGTGGATCCGGGCCCCCGCGAGGGCGTGGGCGAGGGCGCGGACGGCCTCGGTGCGGGTCGGGGCGTGGGCGACGACCTTGGCGAGCATCGGGTCGTAGTGGATGCCGACCTGGTCGCCGTCGGCGAAGCCGGTGTCGACGCGGACCTCGCCGGGGACGGCGAGGGTGTGCAGGGTCCCGGTCTGCGGACGCCAGTTCCGGGCGGGGTCCTCGGCGTAGAGGCGGGCCTCGACGGCGTGGCCGGCCGGCTGCGGGGGTGTGAGCGGCAGGGCGGCGCCCTCGGCGATCCGCAGTTGCAGGGCGACGAGGTCGAGGTCGAAGACGGCCTCGGTGACGGGGTGTTCCACCTGGAGGCGGGTGTTCATCTCCAGGAAGTACGGGCGCCCGTCGGCGGCGACGAGGAACTCGACGGTGCCCGCGCCCTGGTAGGAGACCGCGCGGGCGGCCGCCACGGCGGCGTCGTGCAGGGCGGTGCGCAGCTGCTCGGGCAGGCCGGGCGCCGGGGCCTCCTCGATGACCTTCTGATGGCGCCGCTGGAGGGAGCAGTCGCGGGTGCCCAGCGCCCAGACGGTGCCGTGGGCGTCGGCGAGGATCTGCACCTCGACGTGGCGGCCCCGCTCGACGTAGGGCTCGGCGAAGACCTCCCCGTCGCCGAAGGCGGAGCGCGCCTCGGCGGACGCAGCCTCCAGCTCCTCCTTCAGTGCGTCGAGGTCCCGGACGACGCGCATGCCGCGACCGCCGCCGCCCGCGGCGGCCTTGAGCAGCAGGGGCAGGTCCGCTGCGGTGGCCGTGGCCGGGTCGACGGGCTCCAGCAGGGGGACTCCGGCGGCGCGCATCAGCTCCTTGGCGCGGGTCTTGGAGGCCATGGCCTCGATGGCCCCGGGGGGCGGGCCGATCCAGGTGAGCCCGGCAGCCAGGACCTCGCGGGCGAAGCCGGCGTTCTCGGAGAGGAAGCCGTAGCCGGGGTGGACGGCGTCGGCGCCCGCGGCGAGGGCGGCCTTGATGATCAGGTCGCCGCGCAGGTAGGTGTCGGCGGGGGCCGCGCCGGGCAGCCGTACGGCCGCGTCGGCGCCGCGTACGTGCAGGGCGTTCTCGTCGGGGTCGGAGTGGACGGCGACGGTGGCCAGGCCCAGGGCGCGGGCGGTGCGGAAGATCCGGACGGCGATCTCGCCGCGGTTGGCGACGAGGAGGGAGGCCAGGGAGAGGGGTAGCTGTGTCATCTGCGCGCTCACATCCGGAAGATGCCGAAGCCGCCACGGGCGCCCTCGACGGGGGCGTTGTGGACGGCCGAGAGGCACAGGCCGAGGACGGTTCTGGTGTCGCGGGGGTCGATGATCCCGTCGTCGTAGAGCCGCCCGGACAGGAAGGTCGGCAGGGACTCGGACTCGATCTGCGCCTCCACGAAGGCGCGCATCCCGGCGTCGGCCTCTTCGTCGTACGGCAGGCCCTTCGCGGCCGCGGACTGCCGGGAGACGATGGAGAGCACTCCGGCGAGCTGCTGGGGGCCCATGACGGCGGATTTCGCGCTGGGCCAGGCGAAGAGGAACCGGGGCTCGAAGGCGCGGCCGCACATGCCGTAGTGGCCGGCGCCGTAGCTCGCGCCGATGAGGACGGACAGGTGCGGGACGCGGGAGTTGGAGACCGCATTGATCATCATCGAGCCGTGTTTGATGATGCCGCCCTGCTCGTACTCCTTGCCGACCATGTAGCCGGTGGTGTTGTGGAGGAAGAGCAGTGGGATGTCGCGCTGGTTGGCGAGCTGGATGAACTGGGCGGCCTTCTGCGACTCGGCGCTGAAGAGCACTCCCTGGGCGTTGGCGAGGATGCCCACCGGGTAGCCGTGGAGCTCGGCCCAGCCGGTGACCAGGCTAGTGCCGTAGAGAGGCTTGAACTCGTCGAAGTCGGAGCCGTCGACGATGCGGGCGATGACCTCGCGGGGGTCGAAGGGGGTCTTGAGGTCGGCGGGGACGATGCCGAGGAGTTCCTCGGGGTCGTACGCCGGCTCCTCGGCCTTCGGCGGGTCCTGGCGGGCCTTGCGGTGGTTCAGGCGGGCCACCACGCGGCGGGCCTGGCGGATGGCGTCGTGCTCGTCGAGGGCGTAGTGGTCGGCGAGGCCGGAGGTCCGGGCGTGCATGTCGGCGCCGCCGAGGGACTCGTCGTCGCTCTCCTCGCCGGTGGCCATCTTCACCAGCGGCGGACCGCCGAGGAACACCTTCGAGCGGTCCTTGATCATGATGGTGTGGTCGGACATCCCGGGGACGTACGCGCCTCCGGCGGTGGAGTTGCCGAAGACGACGGCGATCGTCGGGATGCCCTCGGCCGAGAGCCGGGTGAGGTCGCGGAAGATCGCGCCACCCGGGATGAAGATCTCCTTCTGGGAGGGGAGGTCGGCGCCGCCGGACTCGACGAGGCTGATGCAGGGCAGCCGGTTCTGGCGGGCGATCTCGTTGGCCCGCAGCGCCTTCTTCAGGGTCCAGGGGTTGCTGGCTCCGCCGCGGACCGTGGGGTCGTTGGCGGTGATCAGGCACTCGACGCCCTCGACGGTGCCGATGCCGGTGACCATCGAGGCGCCGACCGGATAGTCGCTGCCCCAGGCCGCGAGCGGGGACAGCTCCAGGAAGGGGGTGTCCGGGTCGAGGAGCAGCTCGATGCGCTCGCGGGCCAGGAGCTTGCCGCGCTGCTTGTGGCGGGCCGTGTACTTCTCGCCGCCGCCCTGCAGGGCCTTGGCGTGCTCGGTGTCGAGGTCGGCGAGGCGGTCCAGGGCGGCGGCCCGGTTGGCGAGGTGGTCGGGGTCGCGGGTGTCGACGCTGCTGCCGAGCCGGGTCATGGGCCGACCTCCGGGTCGGGGAGAAGGTGGACGGGGATGTCGAGGTGGCGGGCGCGGAGCCATTCGCCGAGGGCCTTGGCCTGGGGGTCGAAGCGGTGCCCGGAGGCGACGCCGTCGCCGAGGATTCCGGTGACGGTGAAGTTGAGGGCGCGCAGGTTCGGGAGGTCGTGGCGGGTCACGGGGAGGCCGGAGGCCTCGGGGAGCAGGGCCTTGAAGGTCTGCACCGTGAGGGTGGCTCGCAGCCAGTGCCAGGCGGCGTCGGTCTCGGCCCAGACGCCGACGTTCGCGTCGCCGCCCTTGTCTCCGCTACGGGCCCCGGCCACGGCCCCCAGCGGCGCGCGGCGGGTCGGCCCTGCGGGGCTCTCCCCCACCCCGCCCCTTCCCGCAACCGGGGCTTCGCCCCCGGACCCCCGTGCCTCGACCGCCGGCGGGGCCGGATCCGGGCCGGGGGCCGCCGAGGGCCGCAGCGCCGGGCAGACCGGTGCGCGCGTGCCGTCCGGCAGGACGGCGACGTGGGCCACCGAGGTCGCCGGGACGGAGCCCGCGCTGAACACCCCGTACGGCTGGGCCTGGCCCGGGGGCGCCGTGACGTGGAAGCCCGGGTAGCTGCCGAGGGCGAGTTCCACGGCCGCCGAGGTCAGGGCGCGGCCGACGCGGTCCGGGGAGGGGTCGCGGACGACCAGGCGGAGCAGGGCGCTCGCGGTCTCCTCCGTCGCCGCGTCGGCGTGGTCCGTGCGGGACAGGGTCCAGTCGGCCGAGGCCACGCCCTCCAGGAGTTCCGACAGCTGGGCCCGCACCAGCGCGGCCTTGGCTTCGATGTCCAGGCCGGTCAGGACGAAGACCACCTCGTTGCGCCAGCCGCCGATGCGGGTGACGCCCACCTTGAGGGAGGACGGCGGTGCTTCGCCCCGGACCCCCGTGACGGCGACCCGGTCCTCGCCCGCGCGGGTCAGTCGGACGGTGTCCAGGCGGGCCGTCACGTCGGGGCCGAGGTAGCGGACGCCCTGGGTCTCGTACAGGAGTTGGGCGGTGACCGTGCCCGTCGTGACCGCACCGCCCGTGCCCGGGTGCTTGGTGATCACCGAGGAGCCGTCCTCGGAGATCTCGGCCAGCGGGAAGCCCGGCCGGGACACGTCGTGCCGGGTGAAGAAGGCGTAGTTGCCGCCCGTGGCCTGGGTGCCGCATTCCAGGACGTGGCCCGCCACCACCGCGCCCGCCAGCCGGTCGTGGTGGTCGGGGTGGTCGGGGGCCCAGTCGAACCACCAGGCCGCCGGGCCGCTGACCAGCGCGGCGTCCGTGACCCGGCCGGTCACCACCACGTCCGCGCCCGCGCGCAGGCAGGCCGTGATCCCGGCGCCGCCGAGGTAGGCGTTGGCGGTGAGCGCCCCCTCCGCGTAGGGCATCAGGTCGTCGCCCTCGACGTGGGCCACCGAGACGGGGACGCCCAGTTTCGCGGCGAGTTCGCGTACGGCCGTGGCGAGCCCGGCGGCGTTGAGGCCGCCCGCGTTCGCGACGATCCGTACGCCCCGCTCGTGGGCGAGGCCCAGGGTCTCCTCCAACTGCCGCAGGAAGGTCTTCGCGTAGCCGAGGTCCGGGTTCTTCAGCCGGTCGCGGCCCAGGATCAGCATGGTCAGTTCGGCCAGGTAGTCCCCGGTCACGACGTCGAGCGGGCCGCCGGCCAGCATCTCGCGCAGTGCGCCGAAGCGGTCGCCGTAGAAGCCCGACGCGTTGCCGATGCGCAGCGGGCGGCGCGGGTCCGGCGCCTGCGGGCGCAGAGGGTCCGGCGTCACCGCGAGGCCCTCGGCGCGCGGCCCGGGCCGGCCGGGCCCGCGAAGGCCTGGGCGATGTCGAGCCAGCTGTCGGCATCGGCGCCGGTGGCCGTCAGGTCCAGGTCGGCACGGTGGGCCCGCTGGGTCACCAGCAGGCAGAAGTCCAGCGCCGGGCCCGTGACGCGCTGTCCGGCGTCCTCGGGGCCGTACGCCCACAGCCCCGCGCCGTCGGGCGCGGTCAGCTCCACCCGGAACTCCCCCGCGGGCGCGGCCAGTCCGCGTACCGCGTAGGCGTAGTCGCGGGCCCGTACGCCGATCCGGGCCACGTGCCGCAGCCGCTGCGTCGGGGTACGGCGTACGCCCAGCGCGTCGGCGACGTCCTGGCCGTGCGCCCAGGTCTCCATCAGGCGGGCGGAGGCCATCGAGGCGGCCTTCATCGGCGGCCCGTACCAGGGGAAGCGGGTGTCGGGCGAGGCTGCGGCGAGGGCCTCGTCGAGGGCGGTGCGGCCGGCCTGCCAGCGGGCCAGCAGTTCGGCCGGCGCCAGCGCGGCGCCCTCCTCGGCGCCCTCGTCGACGAAGGTGTCGGGGGCGGCGAGGGCCTCCTGGACCATGCCCGCGAAGCCGGGGGCGTCGGTGAGGGAGAGCAGCGCGGCCCGGTCGGTCCAGTGCAGGTGGGCGATCTGGTGGGCGACGGTCCAGCCGCTCGCGGGAGTGGGTCTCGCCCAACCGGGGCCGGGCAACTCCCGTACCAGGCAATCGAGTTCCTGTCCCTCCTCGCGCAGGTCGGCGAAGACGGCGACAGCGGACGGATCGAGCACGGTGCGCTCCCCTCTCGGCGTGAGGGGAAGACTGGCAGCCTCCGAGAAAACAATCAAGCGTGCTTGCATTATTTTCGGACCTTCGGGCAATTCCCCGCCACCGGCGCCAACTCGCGCCACCACGGCCTGATTTGGCAGCGGCGCTGGTGTCCGCGGGGACGGCCGCACGCGGGCGGACGGCCCGAGGGGGCGATTTCGGCCGTACGCCGGAAACCCGCGAAACGTCACCGGATGTCCCGTCGATACTGAGCACTCCGCGTGCAGCGGCGCACGACGCTCCGTGTTCATGTCGCTCGACCCACTCGACGATGAGGATGAACTGACGTGACTCCAGCCGCCTTCTCCGCCTCCTCCGCCGGCCCGGCCCCCTTCTCCCTCTATCCCGAACTCGACGCGATCGCCCTCGGCGCCTTCGCCGCCGCCCTGGAGACCGGCGACGTCACCGGCCTCGCCCCCGCCCGCGCCGCCGAGGTCGCGGACGCCCGGTCGGCCGCCGTGTTCAGCCGCGCCAAGGTGCCCGGCGCCGACGGGGACCTGCTCGACGCCGCGCTGTGGCGGCACACCGGGAGCGGGCCGCGCCCGGCGATCGTGATGCCCTCCCCGTGGACGAGCCTGGGCTGGCTCGTGTACGTCGTCCAGGCCAGCATCTTCGCGGCGCGCGGCTACAACGTCCTCGCCTACACCACCCGCGGGTTCCCCGGCTCCGAGGGCCAGGTGGAGGTGGCGGGCCCGCTCGACATCGCCGACGGCAGCCGGGCACTGGAGTACCTCGTCGAGCGCACCGCCGGCCCGGTGACGAAGATCGGCTTCCTCGGGGACTCGTACGGCTCCGGCATCAGCCAGCTCGTCGCCGTGCACGACACCCGCGTCGACGCCGTGGCGGCCCTGAGCAGCTGGGGCGACCTCGGGGAGGCGTTCTACGAGAACTCCACACGGCACGTGGCCGCCGTCGAGGCGCTGCTCGCCGCGGCCGCGAAGGCGCGGCTGAGCCCGCAGACGCAGGCCGTGTTCGAGAACGTCCTCGCCAACCGCGACATCGAGGGCACGCTGCGCTGGGCGGAGGTGCGCTCGCCCTTCACGCACATCAAGGAGCTCAACCGCCGCCAGGTGCCGGTGTTCTTCGCGCACGCCTGGCACGAGACGCTCTTCCCCGGCAACCAGACCCTGCGGATGTTCAACGAGCTGATCGGACCCAAGCGGATCGACCTGTCCATAGGCGACCACTCCGGACCCGAGGCGAGCGGCATGCTCGGGCTGCCCAACCGGATCTGGACGGACGCCCACCGCTGGTTCGACCACCACCTCAGGGACATCGACAACGGCATCGCCGAGGAGGGGCAGGTGGTGAGCGAGGTCATGTGGAACAAGGCCCTGGAGCCCCGCCCCACCTGGAGCGCGGTGACCCGGGACGTCCGCCGGCTGTTCCTGGGCGGCAGCGGAGAGCTGGCCCAGGACCCGGAGGCCGGCTGGAGCGCGGACGTGCTGTGCGGGGTGGACACCCCGGCAACGGTCGCCGACACGGTGGTGACGTCCGGCTTCGCGGAGATCGCCGGGCGCCCCAAGGCCTACCCGGCCGACGACATCGACCGCACCGTGGCCGCCGTGTGGGCCTCGGAGCCGCAGGAGGAGGTCGCCCGGCTGCGCGGCACGCCCCGGCTGCGGGTGACGTACCGGGCGGCGAACCCCGGGTCGACCTTCGTCGCGTACCTCTTCGACGTGGGCCCGGACGGCACGGCCCACATCATCACGCACGCCCCGTACACCGACCTGGACTCGCCGCCGGACAGCCTGATCAGCGCGGACCTCGAACTCCAGGCCACGGGGTACGACGTACCGCGCGGGCACCGGGTGGCGCTGGTGGTGGACGCGCGCGACCCCTTCTACGGGGACGCCAACCTGCCGCGCGCGACGCTGGCCTTCACCTCCCCCGAGGCCACGCCGTCGTATCTGGACCTGCCGCTCGGGTGACCGCGCGCAGGTGCTCCCCGCCGCCCCGCCGCTCCCCCGTGGGCGGCGGGGCGGCGGGCGTTCAGGCGGCGCGGCGCGTGAAGTCCATCGTCCAGTTGTGGACCCAGCTCGCGCCGTCGTCGGCGGAGAAGAACTGCTCCCAGCGCGGGGAGTCGGTCCTGGTGCGCGTCCACTCGAAGCGCACCAGGACCGCCTTGCCGTCGTGCGTGTCCCGGCCCGTGAAGACGCCGTCGCCGCTCGCGCCGTCGAAGCGGCCGGTGACGGGCGGGAAGAGGACCCCGGTCCGGCGGCTCGCCCAGTGCAGGTTCCACTGCTCGCGCTCACGGTCGTAGAGGCGCAGGGTGAGGCCGGCGAACCCCTTCGTCGGGAACTCGATCTCGTCGAAGCTGGCGCCGCCGTCGAAGTGGCGGCTGATGCGGGACACGGCCGGGAACTGCTCCCACTCGCTGTCCGCGTCGAGGAAGTCGGTGCGCCAGCGGTTGGCGACGTCCCAGGTGCCGACGAGGAAGTCGAAGTCGTCCATGTGCGTTCCCCTTGCTGGTTCTTGGTGACGGAGGGAACGCTAGGACCACTTCACTGACACCCTGTGTCAGTGAAGTCCAGCCGACTGCTCTCGATCCTGCTGCTGCTCCAGACCCGGGGGCGGATGACCGCCGCCGAGCTCGCCCAGGAGCTGGAGGTGTCCGTACGTACGGTCTACCGCGACGCGGAGGCCCTCGCGGCCGCGGGCGTGCCGCTGTACGGGGACGCCGGCCACAGCGGCGGCTACCAGCTCCTCGACGGCTACCGGACCCGGCTGACCGGGCTCAACCCGGGCGAGGCGGAGGCACTGTTCCTGACCGGGATGCCGGGCCCCGCGGCCGAACTGGGGCTCGGGCAGGCCCTGTCGGCGGCGCAGCTGAAACTGCGGGCGGCGCTGCCCGCGGAGCTGCGCGAGCAGGCGGACCGGATGCGGCTGCGCTTCCACCTGGACGCGCCGGGCTGGTACGCGGAGCACGAGGAGACCCCGCACCTGGGACGGGTCGCCGACGCGGTGTGGCGGGGCCGGGTGGTGGAGGTCCGCTACCGGCGGTGGAAGGAGCCGCGCGAGGTGGACCGGCGCCTGGCCCCGTACGGACTGGTCCTGAAGGCGGGGCGGTGGTACCTGGTCGCGGGTCCGGAGGGGCCGCGGACGTACCGCGTGGACCAGATCCTCTCGCTCCGGGAGACGGCGGAAGAGGCGCAGCTCCCGGAGGGCTTCGACCTGGCGGCGCACTGGCGGCGCACGCAGGCGGAGTTCCTGGAGCGGCTGTATCCGCAGGAGGCGCTGGTACGCCTCTCCGCGCGGGGCGCGGCGCAGCTGACGGGGGTCCAGGCACGGGCCCTGGCGGCGGTCGGCACCCCGGATCCGGAGCTCGCGGGCTGGACCCGGGCGGTCCTGCCGATCGAGTCGGAGGAGCAGGCGCAGACCCAGTTCCTGTCCCTGGGCCCGGAGGCGGAGGTCCTCGCCCCGGCGGCGCTGCGGGAGCGCATCAGGGCCGCGCTGGCGGAGTTGACGGCCCGATATGCCTGAGGCCTTTCCTCCGGTGAGGGGACGCTGGCATGCTCCGCTCATGACGAGAACCCGTGCGTACTTCGCTGTCGGTGTACTGAGCGCCCTCGCCCTCGCCATGTCGAGCGGATGGGGCCAGGGCTGGCCGGACTCGGACTGGCCGGCAGGCTTCTCCATCACGGCGGAGAACGTCCAGCACGCGGACACCACCCCCCAGGACGACGGCGTCCGGCTCTGACCTCGGCCCCGTAGCCCGCAGCCCCGCGCGGGCTGCGGGCTACGGCGTCAGGACGCCGTAGGGAGGGGCTCGGCGCGGCGGGTCTGGGCGCGGACCGCGCCCATGCTCGCGGCGATGACCAGGGCGATGGCCACCGCGTCCAGCGCGGACAGGCCCTGGTGCAGGACCAGGAACCCGGCCGTCGCGGCGATGGCCGGTTCCAGGCTCATCAGGATCGCGAAGGTCGGGGCCGGCAGCCGCCGCAGGGCCAGCATCTCCAGCGTGTACGGCAGGACCGAGGACAGGACGGCCACGCCCGCGCCCAGTGCGATGGTGCTCGGCGCGAGGAGGGCCGAGCCCGCCTCGACCACGCCGAGCGGCAGGGACAGCACCGCCGCGACCGCCATCGCCAGGGCCAGCCCGTCGGCCTGCGGGAAGCGCCGGCCGGTGCGGGCACTGAAGACGATGTACGCCGCCCACATCGCGCCCGCGCCGAGCGCGAAGGCGGCGCCCAGCGGGTCGAGGCCGCCGAAGCCGCCGCCGTGCCCGGCCAGCAGGACCACGCCGGCCAGGGCCAGGGCCGCCCACAGCAGGTTCACCAGGCGGCGGGACACGAGGACCGACAGGGCCAGCGGGCCGAGCACCTCCAGGGTGACGGCCGGGCCGAGCGGGATGCGGTCGACGGCCTGGTAGAAGAGGCCGTTCATGCCCGCCATCGTCACGCCGAACCACACCACGGTGGTCCAGTCGGCGCGGGTGTAGCCGCGCACCTTGGGCCGACACAGGAGCAGCAGCACCAGCGCCGCCATCGCCAGCCGCAGGGTGACCACGCCGGCCGCACCCGCCCTCGGCATGATCAGCACCGCGAGGGCGGCGCCGAACTGCACCGAGATCCCCGCCGAGACCACCAGCGCGACCGGCCCTAGGCTGCCCCGCCCGGAGAGGCGCGAGCCCCGGCCGGGGGCGGCGGGGGCTGCGAAGGGCGCGGCAGGGACCGCGGCAGGGACCGCGGCAGGGGCCACTGCGGGGGTCGCGGGGGACGAGGTGGGTGCGGGCATCTCTCCAGGCTAAGGGCCCGTAAGGACCGTGGAGTCGTGTTTTGCCTTACATTGCGCACACCCCCTTAACCTCCGCTACAGCTCTTTCCAGCCACTCGTCTCATCCGGTGGACTCGCTTCGAAGCCGCGGACCGGGACCCGATACGCTCCGCTCGTGGCCGAGATCCAGATTCCCGCTGACATCAAGCCCGCCGACGGACGCTTCGGCGCGGGCCCCTCCAAGGTGCGGACCGAGGCGCTGGACGCCCTCGCCGCCACCGGTACCTCCCTGCTCGGAACCTCCCACCGCCAGGCTCCGGTCAAGAACCTGGTCGGCTCCGTGCGCCAGGGCCTCCGGGACCTCTTCTCCCTCCCCGAGGGCTACGAGGTGATCCTGGGCAACGGCGGCTCCACCGCCTTCTGGGACATCGCGACCGCCGGGCTCATCGAGCGGAAGTCGCAGCACCTCACCTTCGGCGAGTTCTCCTCGAAGTTCGCAACGGCCGCGAAGCTCGCGCCGTGGCTGGACGCGCCGTCCGTGATCTCCTCCGAGCCGGGCACGCACCCCGAGCCGGTGGCCGAGGCGGGCGTGGACGTGTACGCGTACACCCACAACGAGACCTCGACGGGTGTGGCGGCGCCGATCAAGCGCGTCGCGGGCGCCGACGCCGGCTCCCTCGTCCTGGTGGACGCGACCTCGGGCGCCGGCGGCCTGCCGGTGGACATCACCGAGAGCGACGTCTACTACTTCGCCCCGCAGAAGTCCTTCGCCTCGGACGGCGGCCTGTGGCTGGCCGCGTTCTCCCCGGCGGCCCTGGAGCGCGCGGCCCGCGTGCACGCCTCCGGCAGCCGGCACATCCCGGAGTTCTTCTCGCTGCCGACCGCGATCGACAACTCGCTGAAGAACCAGACGTACAACACGCCGGCGCTCTCCACCCTCTTCCTGCTGGACCAGCAGCTGCGGTGGATGAACAGCCAGGGCGGCCTGGAGTTCACGACCGGCCGTACGGCGGCCAGCGCGCGCAACCTGTACGGCTGGGCGGAGGCGTCGAAGTACGCCAACCCCTTCGTCCAGGACGCCGCCAAGCGCTCCGCCGTCATCGGCACGATCGACTTCTCCGACGACATCGACGCGGCCGCGATCGCCAAGGTGCTGCGCGCCAACGGCATCGTGGACACCGAGCCGTACCGCAAGCTCGGCCGCAACCAGCTCCGTATCGCGATGTTCCCGGCGATCGACCCGGCGGACGTGCAGGCGCTGACCGCGTGCATCGACTACGTCATCGAGCAGCTCTGACCGACGCCGGCACCCGCTGATACGTCCCGCTGCAATCCGGAGCCCCCGGCGACCGCGCGTCGCCGGGGGCTCCGGCGTTCCTGAAGGCGGCCTGAAGCGGACTGAAGCCGGACCGAGGCGGACTGACCGCGACCTGAACGCGGCCTGAACGCCGAACTCGGCGCCCCGCGGCCCGGATCCCGGGACCTTGGTCCCAAAAATCGGGGCAAAGAGCCCGCAAACGGATCCTCCCCGGTGCCGTCACGGCCTGCGCCTTTATGCCGGAGGACCTTTGGCCACCCCCTCACCCGGCCCCCGGGAGGCCCGCAACCAAGCGCCCAGGATGTCCCTCATGTCTGGTGTGCCGGGAAAAACCCCGGCCCGTTCAGGAGGAGACCCCATGCGCAAGGCACTCACCCTCTCGGCGATCGCCCTCGCCTCGTCGATGGCCCTCGGCGGCGCGACCACCGCCTTCGCCGCCGACGCCCCGACGCCGTCGAGCAGCTCCAGCCCGAGCCCCCACGCGGCCGCCGCGAGCCTGAAACTGTCGACCTCCACCGCCAAGCCGGGTGACTCGATCACCTTCTCGATGGACGTCCCCGACGGCTCGACGAACCTCTCCGTCTCCTCCAAGGCCCTGGGCGACGTGAAGATGACCGACGGCCGCGGCGGCACCGCCAAGGTCGACAAGGTCGACGACGGCACCTACGGCGTCTCCCTCACCGGCACCGGCCCCGACGGCAAGAAGATCCAGGCCACCGCGCAGCTGACCGTCAAGGCCGACAAGCCCTCCCCCAAGCCCACCCCGCAGGCCTCCAGCGTGACCCTGTCCACCGACCACGGGCGCCCCGGCGACAAGGTCGTCATCACCATCAAGACCTCCGAGAAGAACGCCTTCGTCAAGTCCGACGCCTTCGGCGGCCAGGTCAACCTGAAGAGCGACGGCAAGGGCGCCTTCACCGGCACCGCCATCGTGTCCAAGGACGTCAAGACCGGCTACTACGGCGTCCAGGCCTTCGCCGGCGGCAAGCAGTTCGACACCGTCAAGTTCTCCACCGAGGCCACCGGCACCAAGCCGGACGTGAAGCCGCTGAAGCCGAGCGAGCACAAGAAGCCCAAGGGCTCCGTCAACACCGGCCAGGCCCCGGTCGGATACGTCGACTCCGAGACCAGCAATGGCTGAGCACACCACCACCCTCCGCCGGGGCGGCCGCGCACGCCGCGCCGCCGCCCTGGCGGGGGCCTCGGCCCTCGCCGCGGCCCTGGCCACCGGCTGCTCCTCGGGCGGCGCCGCCAAGGACACCGGCGCTGGCCCGGCCGCGAACGCCTCGGCCGTCTCCGCCCTCTCCCCCTCCGTCCCGGACCGCGTCGAGATCCCCGACATCAAGGTGGACGCCCCGCTCGACACCGTCGGCCTGGACGCCAAGGGCGAGATGCAGGAACCGGACTTCGCCAAGCCCAAGGACGCGGCCTGGTACAAGGACGGCCCCACCCCCGGTGAGCCGGGCGCGGCCGCCATCGTCGGCCACATGGACACCCCGCAGGCCCCCGAGGCCGTCTTCTACAACCTCAAGAAACTGAAGAAGGACCAGAAGATCGAGGTCCACCGGGCCGACGGCAGCACCGCCGTCTTCACCGTCGACGACGTGCAGACCTTCAAGAAGGACGCCTTCCCCACCGACAAGGTCTACGGCGACACCCACGGCAAGGCGGAGCTGCGTCTGATCACCTGCGGCGGCAACCTCACCGCGGACCGCCACTGGGATGCCAACGTCGTGGTGTTCGCGCACCTCACGGCCAAGGCATAGGGGCGCACGCGATACCTTCAGGAGGTTCGGGGCAGGTTCATGGGCCCGACGATCCTGAAGACGGCACAGCTGGAGGCAGCGGCGTGAGCGTGCGAGTGACGGCGGCCCAGAGCGGCGTTGACCCCTTCGGCACGGCCCGGCTGCGACGCGGGGTGCTCGACGCCTGGGGCGCGGGCCCGGCCCGCTTCCGCGAGGACGCCAACGCCGAGGAGGACCTGGCACTCGGCGGCTACCGGGACCGGCTCGTCATCGAGCTGGCGCAGAACGCCGCCGACGCCGCGGCCCGCGCCAAGGTCCCCGGCCGGCTGCGGCTCACCCTGCACCCCGGCGGACCCGACGAAGGCGGCCACGCCGTGCTGGCCGTCGCCAACACCGGGGCCCCGCTGGACGCGACCGGCGTGGAGTCCCTCAGCACCCTGCGGGCCTCCGCCAAGCGGGAGTCCGCCGGATCCGGGGACACCGTGGGCCGCTTCGGCGTCGGCTTCGCCGCCGTCCTCGCCGTCTCCGACGAGCCCGCGGTGCTCGGCCGCCACGGCGGAGTGCGCTGGTCGCTTCCCGAGGCCCGCGAACTGGCCCGGGGCGCCGCCGTCGGCAGCCCCGGACTCGGCGACGAGCTGCGCCGGCGCGACGGGCACGTCCCGCTGCTGCGCCTGCCGTTGCCCGCCGAGGGCACCGCGCCCGACGGGTACGACACCGTCGTGGTCCTCCCGCTGCGCGACGCCGCCGCCGAGGAACTCGCCGAACGCCTCCTCGCCGGCATCGACGACGCCCTGCTCCTGACCCTGCCCGGCCTGCACGAGGTCGTCGTGGAGACCCCCGCCGGGGGCGTACGGACACTGCTGCGCCGCGCCGAGGGCCCGTACACGGTCATCGAGGACTCCGCCGGGCGGACCCGGCGCTGGCGCACCGTCCGACACGGCGGCCCGATCGAGCGGGAACTGCTCGCCGACCGGCCCGTCGAGGAACGGCTGCGGCCCGTCTGGACGGTCTCCTGGGCCGTGCCCGTCGACGCCGACGGCGCGCCCGTGCCCCCCGCCACCGCACCCGTGGTGCACGCGCCGACCCCCACCGACGAACCGCTCGGCATCCCCGCGCTGCTCATCGCGACCCTGCCGCTCGACACCTCGCGCCGCCACCCCGCGCCGGGACCGCTGACCGACTTCCTGGTGGAGCGCGCCGCCGACGCCTACGCCGAACTCCTCGGCTCCTGGGACCCGGTGAGCACCGCGCTCGTGGACCTCGTACCGGGCCCCCTCGGCAAGGGCGAGCTCGACGGGGCCCTGCGCGCGGCCGTGCTCCAGCGGCTCCCCCGGACCGCGTTCCTCGCGCCCGCCGCCCCGGCCGAGGAGCCCGAGGAGCGTTCCGCGCTGCGCCCCTTCGAGGCCGAGGTGGTGGAGGGCGCGGGCGCCGACACCGTACGGGTCCTCGCGGAGGTCCTGCCGACCCTGCTCCCGGCGGGCCTGGAACGCCGCTCCGAACTGCGCACGCTGGGCGTCGGCCGGCTCCCGCTCGGCGACGCCATCGAGCGGATCGCGGGCATCGAGCGCACCCCCGACTGGTGGCACCGGCTGTACGACACCCTGGCCGGCGTGGACCCGGACCGGCTCTCGGGGCTGCCCGTGCCGCTGGCCGACGGGCGCACCACCATCGGCCCGCGCCACGTCCTGCTGCCCTACGCGGACACCCCGGCCGACCTGGCCCGGCTCGGCCTGAAGGTGGCCCACCCGGACGCGGTGCACCCGCTGCTGGAGAAGCTCGGCGCCCTCCCGGCCACCCCCCGCGCGGTCCTGACGACCCCGCAGGTGCGGGCGGCCGTGGCGGCCTCCCTCGACGCCGGGGAGATCTGGGACGAGGACGCGGACACCCTCGACGCCGACGAACTGGCCGACGTCGTCCTGGGCCTGGTCCAAGCGGCCGAACTCGCGCCCGGCGACGAGCCCTGGCTGGGCGCGCTGGCCCTGCCCGACGAGGACGGCGAACCGACCCCCGCGGGAGAACTGCTCCTGCCCGGCTCGGCGTTGGCCTCCGTGATCCGGGCGGACGAGATCCCGTACTGCGACGAGGAGCTGCTCGCGCGCTGGGGCGAGGGCCCGCTGACCGCCGTCGGGGTGCTGGCCGCCTTCCAGCTCGTGCGCGCCACCGACGTGGTCCTCGACCCCGACGAACTGGAGCCCCGCGACGGGGACTTCGCCGAACCCGACGACGCGGGTCTGCTCGACGCGGTGGACGTGTGGTGCGAGGACGTGCTCGACCAGCTGCCCGACACCCCGGTCCCGCCGGTGGCGACCGAGCTGGTCGCGGTACGGGACCTCGACCTGGTCGACGACGACTGCTGGCCCCAGGCGCTGGCGATGCTCGCACAGCCCCCGCTGCGCGACGCGCTGACCCAGCCGGTACGGGTCCTGCTGCCCGACGGCACCACGCAGTCGGTGCGCCCGTACACCGCGTGGTGGCTGCGCGACCACCCGGTGCTCGACGGCCGCCGCCCCGCGGGTCTGCGCGCGGCGGGCGGCGACCCGCTGCTGGCGGGCCTCTACACCCCGGCGGACGCCACGGGCTTCGAGGACGAGCAGGTCCTGCGGGCACTCGGCGTACGCACGACCGTGGCCGCCCTGCTCGACGAGCCCGGCGGCGCCGCCGAACTCCTGGGCCGCCTCGCCGACCCGGACCGCGAGGTCGGCGGACGCCAACTGCACGCCCTGTACGGGGCCCTGGCCGACCTGGACCCCGAGCAGGTCACGCTGCCGGACGAGCTGCGCGCGGTGATCGACGGGGAGGTGGCCGTGGTGGACGCGGCCGACGCGGTGATCGCCGACGCCCCGGACCTGCTCCCGCTGACGGAGGGCCTGGCCCTGCTGCCGGTCGCCCCGTCCCGCGCGGCCGACCTGGCGGACCTGCTCCAGGTGCGGCGGCTGTCGGAAACGGTCCCGGCGGAGGTGACGACCCCGGGCGAGGAGCACGAGGTACCGGAGTCGGTACGGGTCCTGCTCGGCCCGGCGACGCCCGCCACCTACCTGGAGCACGAGGAGCTGATCGCGGGCGGCACCGAACTCGACTGGCGCCGCACCCCTGACGGCACCCTGCACGCCGCCACGCTGGAGGGCGTCGCGGCGGGCCTGGCCTGGTCGGCGGGCCAGTGGCCGCGCCGCTTCGAGGTCGCGGCCCTGCTGGAGGACCCGTCCCGGACCGGCGAACTGGCCCGGGACAGGTGGTTCGACTAGACCGCCGGGATCGCCGGGCCGAAGCCCGTCACCGTCGGGTACGGCGTCGCCGTGCCCGCACCCGGGAAGACGGTGACCTTGCCGGAGGCGTCCGCGGACCAGAGGTCCGGCAGGCCGTCACCCGTGAGGTCGCCGTCGGAGCCGACGCGCGGGTGCTCGGCCGGGGCCAGGGTGGCCAGCACCGGCCCGGCGGCCGGGTCGGCGAAGGCGGAGAAGTCCGGGGCGTCCGGGGTGCCGGTGATGGAGAACGCCCGGATGGTGCCGTCGGCCTGCGAACGGGCCCAGAGGGTGGGGAAGTCCGTGCCCTGGGCGCGGCCGGGGGTGAGCAGGTCGTAGCCGGCCCAGGCGGTGCTGTCGCCCGAGAGGAGGACGGCCTCGTCGTTCAGCCGGTTGGAGAATCCGCGCTCCACCAGCCACAGGCGGCCGTTCTCGACGAACAGCACCGAGGTGCCGGGCAGGGTGGTCCCGACCGGGCTGTCGCCGCGGGGGGACCCGTACGCCGCGAGCTGCGTGACCTTCGACCAGTTGGAGCCGAGGCCGTACTCCGCGCAATCGATGATGCGGCGCTCGGCGTTCCGGCAGGTGTCGGGCTTGGCGGTGGTGCTCGGTCCCTGCTCCGTGAAGAGGCCGGCGCCGTCGTTGCGGAAGACGTACAGGGCGGGGCCCCCGGGGACGTGTGCCAGCAGGTCGTCGACCTGCTGGCTGCCCAGGGTGCCGCGGTGGGTGTACTGGACGCCCGCCCAGCTCCCGCTGCCGCCCGGGGCGCCGGCGGCGCGGCCTGCGGCGGTGGCGAGCGGGTTCGAACCCCACTTGCGGAGGTTGCCGTCCGCGTCCGGGACGAGGACGTCCGGCTTGCCGTCGGCGTCGATGTCGCCGAAGGCGGCGGGGGCGGTGCTGGGCTGGGCGTAGTAGTAGGCGGTGGCGTCCTGCGAGACGTTGCCCGCGTTGTCCATCGTCTCCAGGTAGACCGCCTGGCTGCCCCAGGTCGCGGGCTTGACCTTGATGTCGAGCGCGCCGTCCGTCAGACGCACGACGTGCGCGTCGGTCGCCTCGTCCGAGCAGCGCCAGCCGACGCTCGGCGTCGGGGTGGTGCGCCAGCGGGCGCAGGCGATCTCCGAGCCGGTGTCGGTGCCCTTCAGGGTGAAGGTGGCTTCCTCGCCGACCTTCTTGGGAGAGGCGTCCGTGGTCACCTCGGCCGTCGGCGGGGTCCGGTCCACCCGGAAGTAGCACCAGGCGGTGTACGGGCTGGTCAGCTTCCCGTCGGTGGCGCGGGCGCGCCAGGCGTACTGGCCGCCGTCCGCGAACCGGTCGCCGGGGAAGTACATCTCGGCCTCGGGCCAGGTGGTCGAGTCGTTCGGGTGGTCGGTGCGCTCGCCCCCGTACGAGGTGTCCCAGAGCTGGAACGTCGTCCGGACCGGCGCCCCCGACGGGGAGGCGGCCGTGACGCGCGTGGTGACCTGGGACGTCAGGCCCACCCAGCCCGCGCCGGAACCGGAGTACGGGTTGGTGTAGCAGTCGGAGCTGGTGCCCTCGCCGGCGAAGCCGGGAGTGGGGCTGGTCCGCGGCGCGGTGACCGTGGGCGCCGCCGGGTCCGCGGCCGCTGCGGCCGGCGCTGCGGCCGCCAGGCCGAGCGTCAGGGCCAGAGCAGCCGTCGGAAGGGCGCGTACGAGTGTCATTCGGTGGTTCCCCCCTGGAAACACGAAGTTTTTGCCGGTCGTAATCTCCCAGAAGGATTACCGGACCGCACCGACATTTGAACGGGCGGGCTACGCCGGGCTCAGGAGCGCGTCCGCGACCGCCGTGCGGGCGTACAGCACCGAGCGGCCGTTGCGGTGGGCGGTGACCAGGCCCGCGTTCCGGAGCGTCGTGAGGTGCTGGGACACCCCGGCGGCGGACAGGCCGCTGTGGCGGGCGAGCTGCGTGGTCGAGGCGGGGGTGTCGAGCTCGACGAGCAGCAGGGCGCGGGAGCGGCCGAGCAGCGCGGCGACGGCCTCGGTGGCGGCGCCGGTGGCGCGGGGTTGCCACAGGGCGCCGATCCCGCGGGCCGGGTAGGCGAGTTGGGGCGGGTCGGGCGCCACGGAGCGGGTCAGGACGCGGGGCCAGGCGAAGGCGGACGGCACCAGCAGGAGCCCCGATCCGGCCTGGTCGCGGGTGAGGGCGCAGTGGCGCCGGACCAGGTGGAGGCTGCCCTCGTCCCAGCGCACGGAGTCGTGGAGCTCGTTCAGGACGTGCGCGGAGCCGTACTCGGCCACCTGCCGCGCCCGGTGGAACACGTCGGCTTCGAGGACCTGTCGGATACGGGCCCAGTAGGGCGCGAGGGCGAGCTCCCAGTACTTCTCGATCTCCGCGGTGACCTTCTCCAGCGCGGCCTCGGGCTCCTCGTGCAGCAGGCGCAGCCTCGGTGAGGTGCCGGCCGCCAGTTTCGCGACGTCCGTTCGGACCTGCTCGGGGAGGCTGCGGCGGATCGCGGCCAGTTCGGCGGGGAGTTCGCAGAAGGGCCCGTCCGGGGTCGGGTTGAGGAAGTCGGCGAGGTAGCCGTCGGCCGGAACGAGGTCGGCCAGCCAGCCCCGGTCCAGTCCCTCGCGCAGCAGCCGGGGCCGGACCTGGGCGGCCCAGCGGCTGTGCGGCGGCGGTTCGGTGGCCCGGCGCAGCATGCGGTAGCTGGTGACGACCTCCCACATGGGAGAGACCGCGAACCTGGTCTGCGCCAGGTCCGCCGCCGAGAAGCTCAGTCCGGATTCCATCTGCCCGCCCCCTGGGTTCCGTTGACCGGTCGAGTCGTTGGATTCGGTCTCAGCTTAATCAATTCGGCATCGTGCCCGCGGGGCGCAGGCTCCTGCCATGCCCTCCACCTTCCGCGGACTGCCGCCCACCGTCTGGACCCTCTTCGCCGGCACGATCGTCAACCGGCTCGGCCACCTGGTCACCCCGTTCCTGGTCTTCCTGCTGGCCGACCGGGGCATCACCGGGACCGAGACCTCCTACGTCCTCGGCGCGCTGGGTGCGGGCAACCTGCTCGGGCCCGCGCTCGGCGGAGTACTCGCCGACCGGATCGGCCGTCGCCCGACCATGCTGATCGGGCTCCTCGGCGCCGCGGCCGCGCAGGGCGCGCTGTTCGTGGCACCGGGTGCGCCGACCATGGCCGCGGCGGCGCTGCTGCTGAGCGCGGCCGGGGCGACGGTCGGCCCGGCCGCGTACGCGCTGATGGCCGACGCGGTGGACGGTGAGCGCAGGCAGCGGGCGTACGCGCTGTTCGGCTGGGGGGTCAACATCGGCACCGCCGTCGCCGGGGTGCTCGGCGGCTTCCTCGCCGCGCACGGGTACTGGCTGCTCTTCGCGGTCGACGCCGGGACCATGCTCGTGTACGCCGCCGTGGTGGCGACCCGGCTGCGCGAGCCGGAGCGGGCGCCCGCGGCGGACGCCGCCGGGGCGGACGGCTCGGGCTACGGCGTCGTCTTCCGGGACCGGCTGCTGCTCGCCCTGCTCCCGCTCCTCGGCATCCAGCTCTTCGTGTACTCGCTGACCGAGGTCGCCCTGCCGCTGGCCGTGCGCGACAGCGGGCTCTCGCCGGCCGTGTACGGGGCCCTGGCCGCAGTCAACGCGGTCCTCGTGGTGGTGCTCCAGCCCTTCGCGTCCGGCCTGCTCGCCAAGCTGCCGCAGTTGTCCGTACAGGCGGCGGGCAGCGCGCTGATCGCGGTCGGGGTGGCGCTGACCGGTCTCGCGGACGGTATCGCCGGGTACGCCGTGTCGGTGGTCGTCTGGTCGCTCGGCGAGGTGGCGGTGGCCGGGATCGCGGCCTCGGTGGTGGCGGGCCTCGCCCCGGCCCACGCCCGCGGCCGCTACCAGGGTGCCTTCGGCTGGACCTGGGGTCTGGCCCGCTTCGCCGCCCTGACCCTGGGCGTCACCCTGTACTCCGGGCTCGGGCCGGCGGCCCTGTGGTGGGCGGCCCTGGTGGCCGGCCTGCTCGCCGCGGGGGCGACGCTGGGCCTGCGGGCCCGTATCGCCGCCCGCGCCGCACAGGATCAGGAGCAGGAGCAGGAGCACGGCCTGGCCGCGTGAGGGTTCAGGCCGGGAACTTCCGGTCGACCCAGCGGAAGCCGAACTCGATCAGGGTGGCGGCGACGGCCGCGACGGCGACCGCCGTCCACGGCATCTGGGCGCCCACCAGCTTGAGCTCGAAGAACTCCTGGAGCCACGGGACGACGAGGACGATCAGGAAGGCGAGGCCCATCGCGCCGACCAGGCCCACCCGCCACCAGGTGTACGGGCGGGCGATGATCGCCAGGACCCACATCGAGGTCAGGAACAGCGTCAGCGTCGCCGCGCTGGTCTCGGCCTGGAGGGCGTCCTGGCCGGAGTAGTGGTGACGGGCCAGCAGGTACGTCACGAAGGTGGCGACCGCCGCGATCACGCCGCCGGGGATCGCGTAGCGCATCACCCGTTTCACGAAGTGCGGCCTGGCGCGCTCCTTGTTCGGGGCCAGGGCCAGGAAGAAGGCGGGGACACCGATGGTGAGCGTGGACAGCAGCGTCAGGTGGCGGGGCAGGAACGGGTACTCGACCTGGGAGCAGACCACCAGGATGGCCAGCAGCACCGAGTAGACCGTCTTGACGAGGAAGAGGGTGGCGACCCGGGTGATGTTGCCGATGACGCGGCGGCCCTCGGCGACCACCGACGGGAGCGTGGAGAAGCTGTTGTTGAGGAGGACGATCTGCGCGACCGCGCGGGTGGCCTCCGAGCCGGAGCCCATGGAGACGCCGATGTCGGCGTCCTTGAGGGCGAGCACGTCGTTGACGCCGTCGCCGGTCATGGCGACGGTGTGGCCCTTGGACTGCAGCGCCGCGACCATGTCGCGCTTCTGCTGCGGGGTGACCCGGCCGAAGACGGAGTTCTCGTCGAGGACCTCGGCCATCTCGGCCCGTCCGGCCGGCATCTTGCGGGCGTCGACGGTGTTCTCCGCGCCCGGCAGGCCGAGCTTGCCGGCGACCGCGCCGACGGAGACCGCGTTGTCGCCGGAGATGACCTTGGCCTTGACGTCCTGGTCGTCGAAGTAGCGCAGGGTGTCGGCCGCGTCGGGCCGCAGCCGCTGCTCCAGGACGATCAGGGCGGTGGGCTTCACCCCGGTCGCGACGTCGGGCTCGTCGAGCTCGCGGGAGGCCCGGCCGAGCAGCAGGACGCGCAGGCCCTGCTCGTTGAGGTCGTTGATCTCGTCGAGGGCCGGGTCCCCGGCCGGCAGGAGCACGTCGGGGGCGCCGAGCAGCCAGGTGTTGTTCTCGCCGTCGCCCTCGCTGAAGCTGGCGCCGCTGTACTTGCGGGCGGAGGAGAAGGGCAGTGACTCGGTGCAGCGCCACTCCGCGCTGTCCGGGTAGGCGTCGATGATCGCCTGGAGGCTGGCGTTGGGGCGCGGGTCGGACTCGCCGAGGGCGCCGAGCACCTTCTTGACGTACGCGGGGTCCGCGCCGCCGAGCGGGCGGCACTCGGTGACGTCCATGCCGCCCTCGGTGAGGGTGCCGGTCTTGTCGAGGCAGACCACGTCGACGCGGGCGAGGCCTTCGATGGCGGGCAGTTCCTGGACCAGGCACTGCTTGCGGCCGAGCCGGATGACACCGATGGCGAAGGCGACCGAGGTGAGGAGGACGAGCCCCTCGGGGATCATCGGGACGATCCCGCCGACGGTGCGGGCGATGGCGTCCTTGAGGTTGTTGTCCTTGACGATCAGCTGGCTGATGACCAGGCCGATCGAGGTCGGGATCATCATCCAGGTGACGTACTTGAGGATGGTGGAGATGCCGGAGCGCAGTTCGGAGTGGACGAGCGTGAAGCGCGAGGCCTCTTCGGCGAGCTGGGCGGCGTAGGCCTCGCGGCCGACCTTGGTGGCGGTGAAGGCCCCGCCGCCGGCGACGACGAAGGAGCCGGACATCACCGAGTCGCCGGGCTTCTTCAGGACGGGGTCGGCCTCGCCCGTGAGCAGGGACTCGTCGATCTCCAGGCCGTCGGCCTCGCCGACGATCCCGTCGACGACGACCTTGTCCCCCGGCCCGAGTTCGATGACGTCGTCGAGGACGATCTCGGAGGTGGAGATCTCGGCCGTGCTGCCGTCGCGGCGCACGCTCGGCTTGGCCTCGCCGATGACGGCCAGTCCGTCCAGGGTCTTCTTGGCGCGCAGCTCCTGGATGATGCCGATGCCGGTGTTCGCGATGATCACGAATCCGAAGAGGCTGTCCTGGATGGGCGCGACGAACAGCATGATCACCCAGAGGACGCCGATGATGGCGTTGAACCGGGTGAAGACGTTGGCCCGGACGATCTCGGTGGTGGAGCGGGAGGAGCGCACGGGCACGTCGTTGACGGCTCCGCGCGCGACGCGTTCGGCGACCTCGGCGGTGCTCAGGCCGCCGGGCTTGTATCTGGGCGCGGGTGGCTGCATCGGGTGTACGGGGTCCAGCTCGGCTCCCGCGTCGATGGCGACCCCGGCCGCGGCGGCGCCGCTGCCACCGCCCGGCTCGGGTCCGTCGGATTCGATCTTCGCCCGCTGCGTCATGCTTTCGACGGTAAAGGGCGTTCGAACGCTTCACCCGCCGAGCAGTCCTAAGATCCGACTTCGGGATGAGGGAAATCGTCCGTTGGTAGACCGCGGGTGGACCGACCCGCGACTGCGTCTCGACCGGCCCTCGGCTCGACCGGCCCTCAGGAGGCGGCGGGGCCCGCCTGCGCCCGCCCGGCCGCGGACTCGGCTTCGGCCCGCTCCGCCGCGTGCCGCTTGAGGGCGGCGTCGCGGCCCCGGACGTACCAGAGGCCGATGAGGCCGAGCACGCCGCCGGCCGCGCAGCACCAGACCCACCACAGCAGGTCCCGGTCGGCGAACCACCCGTAGAAGGGGAGCTGGACGACGAAGAGGGCGAACCAGAGGATCGTGCCGCCGGTGACCGTCGCGACGACCGGGCCCTCAAGGGGCTCGGGCGCCTCGTGCTTCGCAGTCCATTTCGCCATGAGTCCAAGTCTAGGGGGCCCCGAACGGGGTCTACGCGCGGAGATGGACGCCCCTTCGTTCATGTGTTCATACTGAAACGGTTTGGGCCAGGCCCCATTTCATCGTATGAACCACCCAATGAGGACCGCATGAGCACGTCGGCCCCCGCCCCCGCGTCCACCGCCCCGGAGCCTTCCCCGCAGGGATCCTCCTCCGGACTGGACCGCTACTTCAAGATCTCCGAGCGCGGCTCGACCATCGGCCGCGAAGTGCGCGGCGGCTTCGCCACCTTCTTCGCGATGGCCTACATCATCGTGCTGAACCCGATCATCCTGGGCAGCGCGAAGGACATGTACGGGCACCAGCTCGACGGCGGCCAGCTCGTCACCGCCACCGTGCTGACGGCGGCCTTCACCACCCTCCTCATGGGCGTGATCGGCAACGTCCCGATCGCGCTCGCGGCCGGCCTCGGCGTCAACACCGTGGTCGCGCTCCAGCTCGCCCCGCGCATGAGCTGGCCCGACGCCATGGGCATGGTGGTCCTGGCCGGCTTCGTCGTGATGCTGCTGGTCGCCACCGGACTGCGCGAGCGGGTCATGAACGCCGTCCCGGTCGGCCTGCGCAAGGGCATCGCCATCGGCATCGGCCTGTTCATCATGCTGATCGGCCTGGTCGACTCCGGCTTCGTCTCGCGCATCCCGGACGCCGCGCACACCACGGTGCCGCTCCAGCTCGGCGCCAACGGCCACCTGCACGGCTGGCCCGTACTGATCTTCGTCGTCGGCGTGCTGCTGACCCTGGCGCTGCTGATCCGCAAGACGCCCGGCGCGATCCTGATCTCGATCGTCGCCATGACCGTCGTCGCGGTGGTCGTCCAGCTGGTCGTCGAGCTGCCCGACTCGGGCTGGGGACTGACCGTCCCCGAGTGGCCGGGCAACCCGGTGGCGGCGCCCGACTTCGGGCTCGTCGGCCAGGTCAGCCTCTTCGGCGGCTTCGGCAAGGTCGGACTGCTGACGGGCGTCCTCTTCGTCTTCACCGTGCTGCTGTCCTGCTTCTTCGACGCCATGGGCACGATCCTCGGCGTCGGCGACGAGGCGAAGCTGATCGACAAGGAGACCGGCGAGTTCCCCGGGATCAACCGGGTCCTGCTCGTGGACGGCCTGGCCGTCGCCTCGGGCGGCGCGACCTCCTCCTCGGCCACCACCTGCTTCGTGGAGTCCACGGCCGGTGTCGGCGAGGGTGCCCGTACGGGCCTGGCGAACGTCGTGACCGGCGGCCTCTTCGCCGTGGCGCTGTTCCTCACCCCGCTCGCGACCATGGTCCCGTCCCAGGCGGCCACCCCCGCCCTGGTGGCGGTCGGCTTCCTGATCCTGGCGGGCTCGGTCAAGGACATCGACTGGAGCGACTTCACCATCGCCGTCCCGGCCTTCCTGGCCATGGTGATGATGCCCTTCACGTACTCGATCACCAACGGCATCGGCATCGGCTTCGTGAGCTTCTGCGTCCTGCGGCTGGCGACCGGCCGGGGCCGCGAGGTCCCGGTGGCCATGTACGTCGTGTCGGCGGTGTTCGTCTTCTACTACGCGATGCCGGCCCTCGGCCTCACGTAAGGCACGTCAGGCTCACGTCAGCCCGTAGAACTTCTCCGTCTCGTCGACGGCCGCCTTGAAGCGCTCGTCGAAGTCGTCGCGAATGAGCGTCCGGACCACATAGTCCTGGACGCTCATTCCGCGTTTGGCGGCATGAGTCCGGAGCCTGTCGAGGAGCTCCCCGTCTATGCGCATGCTCAGCACATGTGTCCCCATGCCGAAAGGGTCGGGGCACAGGGCATGGACGCGTGTCACTTTCCGGAGCCGACTCACCCGTACGAGTGACGTGAAATAAGTGGTGTTCCTTAGGTAGAGTAATGAGTTACTCTAAAGAACATGCACGACCTTTCCCATGGCATCGACGCCGCCGCCGTGAACGACCTCCGCTCCGCCGTCATGCGGCTGGGCCGGCGACTCAAGCACCAGCGCGTGGACGAGTCGCTGAGCCCGACCGAGATGTCGGTGCTCGGCACGCTCGCCCGCTGCGGCCAGGCCACCCCCGGTGAGCTGGCGCGACGCGAGCACGTACAGCCGCCGTCGATGACACGCATCGTCGCGCTGCTGGAGGCCAAGGGACTGGTACGGCTGGAGCCGCACCCCGACGACCGCCGCCAGAAGGTGGTCAGCCAGACCGAGGAGGCCGAAGCGATGCTCGAAGAGAGCCGTCGCAAGCGCAACGCCTTCCTGGCCGGGCTCGCGGCCGAGCTGACCGAGGACGAATGGGCCAAGCTGCGCGAAGCCGCACCCGTCCTGGAGAAGCTCGCCCACCTCTGACCACGACGCCAGGAGGCGAACGCTTTTGAGTACGGGAACCGGAGCAGACTCCGCACCCGGCCATACATCCACCACCTACAGCACCGCGGGCAAGAAGAACTCGATGTTCAGCTCGCTGAAGATCCGTAACTACCGGCTCTTCGCCACGGGACAGGTCGTCTCGAACACCGGCACCTGGATGCAGCGCATCGCCCAGGACTGGCTCGTCCTCTCCCTCACCGGCTCCGCCTCGGCCGTCGGCATCACCATCGCCCTGCAGTTCCTGCCGATGCTGATGTTCGGACTCTACGGCGGCGTACTCGCCGACCGGCTGCCCAAGCGGCCACTGCTGATCGTCACCCAGAGCGCCATGGGCCTCACCGGTGTCGCACTCGCGGTACTCACCCTCGCCGGACACGTCCAGGTCTGGCACGTCTACCTGGCCGCCTTCGTGCTCGGCCTGGTCACGGTCGTCGACAACCCGGCCCGCCAGACCTTCGTCTCCGAGATGGTCGGCAAGGACCAGGTCGCCAACGCCGTCAGCCTGAACTCGGCCAACTTCCAGTCCGCGCGGCTGGTCGGCCCGGCGATCGCCGGTGTGCTGATCACCGCCGTCGGCTCCGGCTGGGCCTTCCTGCTGAACGGACTGTCCTTCGCCGCACCCATCGCCGGCCTGCTGATGATGCGCACGGCCGAGCTGCACCCGGTCGAGGTCCAGCCCCGGGCCAAGGGACAGCTGCGGGAGGGCCTGCGCTACGTCGCCGGGCGCCCCGAGCTGATCTGGCCGATCGTGCTGGTCGGCTTCATCGGCACCTTCGGATTCAACTTCCCGATCTGGCTGTCGGCCTTCGTCAGCGACGTCTTCCACGGCGACGCGGGCACGTACGGGCTGTTCAACACCCTGATCGCGGCCGGCTCCCTCGCGGGCGCCCTGCTCGCGGCCCGGCGCGGCCTCTCGCGGCTGCGGCTGCTGGTCGCCGCGGCGGTGCTGTTCTCCGTCCTGCTGCTGGTGACGGCGTTCGCGCCCGGGTTCTGGCTGTTCGCCGCGCTGCTGGTGCCGATCGGGGTCTTCGGCCTGACGGTCAACGTCACCGCCAACTCCAGCGTCCAGATGGCCACCGACCCCGAGATGCGGGGCCGGGTCATGGCGCTGTTCATGATGGTGTTCACCGGCGGCACTCCGCTGGGTGCTCCGCTGGTCGGCTGGATCACGGACACCTACGGCGCGCGGATCGGCATGGTCGCGGGCGGGCTCGTCTCCCTGGCCGCCTCGGTCGCGATCGGCGTGGCCCTGGCCCGCGTGGGCAACCTGCGGCTGCGGGTCGGCCGCCACGGCGTGGCCTTCGTCCCCGCCGCCCGCGGGGCCCTGGTGCAGGCGGCCTGACGCGCCGGGTCCGGGCGCAGGCACCGCAGCGGGGCCGCGCCCGGACCCCGTACGCTCAGCCGCATGAGGCTGTTCGCCGCGGTGCTGCCGCCGCAAGGAGCAATCGCCGAGCTGGCGCAAGCCGTACGGCCCCTGCGCGACGACCACCTCCGGTGGACCGGGGAAGCGGGCTGGCACTTCACGCTCGCCTTCATGGGCGAGGTCGAGGAGCGGCTGCTCCCCGACCTCCACGCCCGCCTCGCCCGCGCGGCGGCCCGTACCGAGCCCTTCGCTCTGCGCCTGCACGGCGCCGGCCACTTCGGCCGCCGCGCGCTGTGGGCCGGCGCCGCCGGGGACCTCGACGCGATGCGGATGCTGGCCGAGCGCGCCGACGCCGCCGCGCGCCGGGCCGGCGTGGCGATGGACCAGCACCGCCGGTACACCCCGCACCTCACGCTCGCCCGGTCCCGCGAGGACACCGACCTCGCTCCGTACCTCGCCGGGCTCGGCTCCTTCGAGGGCACCGCCTGGCAGGTCACCGAGCTCGGCCTGGTCCGCAGCAACCTCCCGACCTCCGGCGTCCCCGGGGAGCAGCCCCGCTACGAGGTCGTCGAAGCCTGGCCACTGGGCCGCTGACGGCCCCTGTGTACGGGTGCCGGGCCCGGCCGCGTTAGGCTCGACGGGTGGATCCCAAGACCAGAAACCGTGTGATGGCCGGTGTGCTCGTGCTGATGTTCGTAGTCGTCGCCGTGGCGGCCGCCGTCGGGCAGTAACCGCGAGGGCTCTTGCTTGGAGTGGGCTCGAAGCAGTTGGCTTGGGGCCCATGAAGTACACGCAGCTCGGACGCACCGGACTCAAGGTCAGCCGACTCGTCCTCGGCACGATGAACTTCGGTCCGCAGACAGACGAACCGACCAGTCATTCGATCATGGACGCCGCGCTCGGCGCGGGGCTGAACTTCTTCGACACTGCCAACGTGTACGGGTGGGGTGAGAACAAGGGCCGCACCGAGGAGATCATCGGCACCTGGTTCGCCCAGGGCGGTGGCAGGCGGGAGAAGACGGTCCTCGCCACGAAGGTCTACGGCTCCATGTCACGCGAGGGTGACACCTGGCCCAACGAGGACCGGCTCTCGGCGCTGAACATCCGCCGGGCCGTCGAGGCCAGCCTGAAGCGGCTCCAGACCGACCACATCGACCTGTACCAGTTCCACCACATCGACCGCCGGACCCCCTTCGAGGAGATCTGGCAGGCGATCGACGTACTGATCCAGCAGGGCAAGATCCTCTACGCGGGCTCCTCCAACTTCCCCGGCTACAAGATCGCCCAGGCGAACGAGACCGCCGCCCGGCGCGGGACGGTCGGCCTGGTCAGCGAGCAGTGCCTGTACAACCTCGCCGAGCGCCGCGCCGAGATGGAGGTCATCCCGGCCGCCCAGGAGTACGGCCTCGGGGTCATCCCCTGGTCCCCGCTGCACGGCGGGCTGCTCGGCGGCGTGATCAAGAAGGAGGTCGAGGGCGGGCGCCGCGCCTCCGGCCGCTCCGCGGACGCGCTGGCCAACACCGCGGTACGGGCGCAGGTGCAGGCGTACGAGGACCTGCTCGACAAGCACGGCCTGGAGCCCGGCGAGACGGCCCTGGCGTGGCTGCTGACCCGGCCCGGGGTCACCGGCCCCATCGTCGGCCCGCGCACGGGCGAGCAGCTCGACGGCGCCCTGCGCGCCCTCGAACTGGACCTCGGCGAGGAGCTGTTGACCGCGCTGGACGAGATCTTCCCCGGTCCGGGAGCATCCCCCGAGGCCTTCGCCTGGTAGGCGCGGCCTACCGCGCGGGGCGGTAGGGGCCGCCGATCCCCCACGCCTGGTGCAGCACCGCCGCGAACTCGCCGGCGAGGCGGTGCTCGCCGGAGGCGTTGGGGTGCGTGCCGTCGTAGGTGTCGTGGTGGATCTCGTACGAGGCCGGGCGCGCGGCCAGCAGGACGGGCGAGGCGGGCGTCGACAGGTCGGCGACCGCCTTCGCCAGCAGCTCGTTGAAGAGTGCGACCTGCGCCGCGAAGGGCGCGTCGGACTCGGCGCGCACGTTCGGGATCACCGGGAGCAGCACCATCCGGATGTCGGGGCGGGCCTCGCGCGCGGCGGCGATGAACCGGCGGGCGTTGGCGGCCGTTTCGTCGGCGGCGGTGTAGAAGCCGAGGTCGATCAGGCCGAGGGAGACGAGCAGTACGTCGGCCTCGGCGGCTGCGACGGCGGGGCCGATCAGGGGCGCCATGTGCTGCCAGCCCTCGCCCCAGCCGGCGAGGTGGCGGCGGGCCGGCTCCGGGAAGGCCGGGTCGGCGTACTCGTGGCTGCTCGGCGTGTCCGCGGCGGTGTCGTAGAGCTCGCAGCGCGGGCCGACGATCTTGAACGGGCCGTCGAAGGCCGTGGTGAGGTGCTGCCACATCCGGTAGCGCCAGGTGTAGTCGCCGGCGCGTCCGATGGTCATGGAGTCGCCGACGAACATGAAACGCATCCGGACATCATCGCGGATCACGCGACAGGAACCCCTGTGATGCCGGACACGCGGGGCGGGCTGGCAGGCTTGGGGCATGCGCCTGCTGCCGTCGAGTGCCCTCCGTACCGCCGCCCTCCGTACCGCCGTCGTCCTGACCGCCGCCCTGCCCGTCGCCCTTGCCGTGGTGTCGAGTTCGGGGGTGGCGGCCGCCGCCGGGTCCCCCGGCGCCTCGGGGTTCACCATCACCGATCCGCGGATCAAGGAGTCGAGCGGGCTCGCGGCGAGCCGGATCCACCCCGGCGTGTACTGGACGCACAACGACAGCGACGACGGCCCGTACCTGTACGCGGTGGACTCGGCGACCGGAAAGACGGTGGCGCGGGTGACGATGACCGGGACCGGCAAGCCCCGGGACGTCGAGGCGATCTCGCTGGGACCGGACGGGCATCTCTACGTCGGGGACATCGGCGACAACCTGGGCGGGACCTGGGACCACGTGTGGATCTACCGCCTCCCGGAGCCGAAGGAGTTGCGGGATGTCACCGTCAAGGCCGAGCAGTTCACGGTGAAGTACGCGGACGGGGCCCGCAACGCGGAGGCCCTGATGGTGCATCCGGTGACGGGCCGGGTCTACATCGCGAGCAAGAGCGAGGACAAGGGCGGGCTGTACGAGGGCCCGCAGCAGCTGTCCACGTCCGGTACGAACACCTTCCGGCGGATCGCCGACGTCCCGTGGGTCACCGACGGCGCCTTCTCCCCGGACGGCGGGCGCCTCGCCCTGCGGGGGTACCTCTTCGCGAAGACCTACCCGTGGAAGGACGGCCGGCCGGACGGGCCGGGCGAGGCGGTGGGTGCGCCGTGGCAGGGGCAGGCGGAGTCGGTGACGTACACGGCGGACGGGTCGACGCTGATGTTCGGCGCGGAGGGCGCGGAGAGCCGGGTCGTGGCGGTCCCGGTGAGGGCGGCGGCGAAGTCCTCCGCGACCCCGGGGACCCCGCCCCCGGGCGGCGGCCCGGCCGCGCCCGGCTCCACGAGCGGCGCGGGTTCCGCGGACGAGGGCAGCTTCACGAAGGGCGCACTGGTGCTGGCGGGCGCGACGGTGCTGGTCGTGGGCGCCAAGCGGCTCTTCCGCCGCACCCCGAAGCCGTAACCCGCCCGGCGACGCAACGGGTCCCGGGCCCCGCCGGCCAGACGGGACTTTGACGACACGACCTAGGCGCGGTACTCGTCCTCGTCGAGGCGGTACTCCTCGCCGTCCGCGTGGTAGCCGTACAGCTCCCCGTACCGCCCCCAGTCGGTCGCCGTCTCCAGCTGCCGCTCCAGCTGCTCGCTCGTGTAGTGGTGCGAGAGCAGGTCCCGGAAGAACCCGGCGCGCTGCGTGCCGCCCCGCGAGCGCTCCAGGGTGGTGCGGATGAGGTGGACCAGCGGGACCTCCCGCGCCCCTTCCGCGAACAGCTCCTTCGACTCCTGTACGTCGGCCCCCGCGAAGGCGGCGCCGCGCGGGGTCAGCACCAGGTGCAGGTCCCGCACCTCGGCCAGCCCCAGCAGCTCCAGCCCGTCCACCAGCGGCAGTACGTCGTCCACCTCCAGGCCCAGCTCCTCGGCCAGGTCCACGAGGTCCTCGCTGTCCTCGCCCCGCTGGAGGACGATCTCGGCGAGGCCCGCCATGCCGTCGACGCTGGCCGCCGGGAGGGGCGTGTTCGCCGGGGTGCGCTTCACCGGCGGGGCGGCCGCCGGGGCCTTGGCGCTGCGGCCGGTCATCACCGCGTACACGGCGTCGACGATGGTCCCGAACTCGGCGCCCGTGCGGTCCCGGGGGCGGGCGAGGCCGACCTCGAAGGTCTCCTTGATGGTTCCGTAGGGGCGCGAGCCCAGGACCACGACCCGGTCGGCCATCAGCACCGCCTCCTCGATGTTGTGGGTGACCAGCACCACGGCCTTGGCGGGGAATCGGTCCGAGGCCCACAGCTCCATCAGTTCGCCGCGCAGGTTCTCCGCCGTCAGCACGTCCAGCGCCGAGAACGGCTCGTCCATCATCAGCACGTCGGGCTCCACGACCAGCGCGCGGGCGAAGCCGACACGCTGGCGCATGCCGCCGCTGAGCTCCTTGGGGTACGCCGACTCGAAGCCGTCGAGGCCGATCAGGTCGATGGCGGCCACCGCCTGCCGGGCCCGTGCCTCGCGGTCCACGCCCTTGGCCTCCAGGCCCAGTTCCACGTTCTGCTGCACCGTCAGCCAGGGCAGCAGCGCGAAGGTCTGGAAGACCATGGCCGTGCCCGGATTGGCGCCGCGCAGCTCCTCGCCGCGGTAGGTGACCGAGCCCGAGCTGGTGGGGATCAGGCCCGCCAGGCAGCGCAGCAGGGTGGACTTCCCGCTGCCGGACTTGCCGAGCAGGGCCACGATCTCGCCCTCGTGGATCTCCAGGTCGATGCCGCCGAGGACGGGCAGCTCGCCGTCGGCGCCGGCGTAGGACTTGGTGAGGGCGGCGGCCTTGAGGATCGTCGTCACGGGCTGGTTCCCCATATCGGTTCTCACATCGAGTAGCGGCGGTCCGCGAGCCGGTAGAGCGGGCGCCAGAAGAGCCGGTTGAGGCCGACGACGTACAGGCTCATCACGGCGATCCCGGCGATGAGCCGGGGGAAGTTCCCGTCCTCGGTGGCGTGGAAGATGTAGGCGCCGAGGCCGGTCGCGGTCAGGGTGGATCCGGCGAAGGTGACCACCTCGCCGACGATGGAGGCGTTCCAGGCGCCGCCCGAGGCGGTGATGCCGCCGGTGACGTACGAGGGGAAGACGGCGGGGACGATCAGGCGCTTCCAGCGCTGGAGGCCGCGGACGCCGAGGTCGTCCATGGCCTCCTTGAGGTCGGAGGGGATGGACATGGCGCCGGCGATGGCGTTGAAGAGGATGTACCACTGCGCGCCGAGGGCCATCAGCAGGACACAGCCGATGTTGATGTCGAGGCCGGTCCTGAGGAAGAACCAGACGGCCACCGGGAAGAGCAGGTTGGCGGGGAAGCTGGCCAGCACCTGTACGAGCGGCTGGGCGATCTTCGTGAGGCGCGGCGAGGAGCCGATCCACACCCCGACGGGCACCCAGACGACGGTCGCGACGGCCACCAGCACGATCACCCGGACGAAGGTGATCAGCCCGAGCAGCAGCGGCTCCCCGAAGACCCCGAGCCCGGTCTCGCGCTGGAGGTAGCGCAGCAGGTCGTACAGCCCGAGGAGGATCACGGCGCCGGCGACGACCGCGAAGGCGATGTCGCCGGTGCGGCGGCGTACGGGGTCCACGGACAGCGGCCGGTCGTCGCGGCCCAGGACGCGGGCGGCGCGGCCGGTGGCCTCGCGGGCGGGGCCGGTGGCGCGGCCCAGGAGCGCGGGCCAGTGGGAGCGCCGCAGGAAGTCCAGTACGTAGCTGCGCTGGACGTCGGTGGACTCGGACTGCTCGTTCTTGAACTTCTCGGCCCAGGCGGTGAGGGGGCGCCAGAAGAGGAAGTTGACGGTGACGATGGTGAGGGTCATCGCGAGGATGACCCAGCCGACCTTGGCGAGGTCGCCCTCGCCGATGGCGGTGCCGGCGTAGGAGCCGAGGCCGGGTACGGCGTAGTCGTGGCCGGAGACGCTGACGGCCTCGGAGGCGACGAGCATGAACCAGCCGCCGGCGAAGCTCATCATGCCGTTCCAGACGAGGTCGATGACCCCGGCGGGGACCTCGATGCGCCAGAAGCGCATCCAGCGGGTGAAGCCGAACGAGCGGGAGACCTCGTCGAGTTCGCGGGGCAGCGAGGTGAGGGTGGCGTAGAACCCGAAGGTCATGTTCCACGCCTGGGAGGTGAAGATGGCGAAGATCACGGCGCATTCCAGGCCGAGCAGGGAGCCGGGGAACAGCGCGACGAAGAAGGTCACGAGAACGGAGAGGAAACCCAGGACGGGCACGGACTGCAGGATGTCCAGGGCCGGGATGAGGATGCGCTCCAGCCTTCGGCTGCGGGCGGCGGCGTAGGCGTACGCGAAGGTGAACACCACGGACGCGGCGAGCGCGATGAACATCCGCAGGACGCTGCGGGCGGCGTAGTACGGGAGCTTCGCCGGGTCGGTGTCGACGTCGGGGACGTCGGCCGGGTCGAAGTTGACGGTGGTGCCCTTGCCGACCTGGAGGAACAGGTAGAAGAGCACCAGCACGGCGGCGGCCACGGCGAAGTCCACCCAGGACAGCCGGCCGCTCGCCGGCGCGGCCTGGCCTGTGTGGGGGGTGGTGTCCGGGCCCGGTGCGGTCTTCATCCGCTCCAGCGGATCACGCGGCCGCGCCGCCCGCTCCCGGGGTCACCCAACCGGGGTCGGGCCGCGCCGCGTCAGCTGTGGCCGAGGTCCGCCTCGGAGAGGTCTTCCGCGGGGACCGAGCCCGTGTCGGGGGTGGGCCGCAGGGGGAACTCGTCCGAGGCCATCGAGTCCAGCACCGGCGGCGCCGGCCTCGGCGGCTTCGGCATGACCGCGGCCTCCGAGTGCCCGCCGCACCCGTACGACAGCGAGACCAGGTGCCCGTCGGCGGGGCCGAACTCGTTCGCGCAGACGCCGAAGGCCTGACCCAGCGAGCCGCCGATCGCGACGAGGAAGCCGCAGGATACGCAGGAAGCCGGCGCCGCCTGCGCCATCGGGGTCTTCGCGCCGAAGGACTCGTCCCAGCGGTCGGCCGCGCTGTGCAGCCCGTAGCGGGACAGGACCCGCGCCCGGCGCATGCCGAGCTCCTCCGCGACCGCGGTGATGGAACCGCGCACCGGGACCACCGCGCGGTCGGTCACGTCCGCGTCCTCGGCCTCGACCAGTTCGGCCATCTCGGGGGACACGACCGAGTTCGGCGGCGGCGCGTCCTCGCCCGACCAGCCCGGCTCCAGCCGCAGGTCCTCGGCGTCGGTGGGCAGCAGGTCGCCCGGGCCCATGTCGCCCGGCCGCAGCCGCTCGCTCCACGGCACCCACTCGGGGGCCAGCAGCGCGTCCTCGCCCGGGAGCAGCACCGTTTCGTCGAGGGTGACGTTCTTCGCCCGGGAGGCGCGCGTCACGGTCACGGCCCAGCGCCAGCCGCGGTAGCCGGGGTCCTTGCACTCGAAGAAGTGCGTGACGACCCGGTCGCCCTCGGAGACGGCCGAGACGTGCTCGCCCACCACTCCGGGAGCGGCGGCTTCCTCGGCCGCCGCGCGGGCGAGGTCTACCGCCTCGGCGCACAGGCGGTCGGGGGTACGGCTTCGCGTCGTCGCAGCACTCACAGGTCTCGTTCTCTCCTACGCCGTCTCACGAGTGCGCCGTCCGTACTGTCGTCCACAACGACCCGTCGGTCCTGTCCGTACGAGGCGCGGGCGGAGCGGACCAGAGGGCCGCGTCGACGTCCGCACCCGATCGGCCTCGGGCGCACCTACCTGCGATCCATTCTGCGGGATCGCGAAGAGGCGCGCGGCCAAGAGCAACCGTCGGTGGCGCGCTAGGCACGCTACCTCCTCCGGCGCCTTCGGCCCACATGCAAGGTCCGATTCGCGGACATGCAGATCGGCCGGAGCCCGGCCGCGGGCCGATCGGTCACGCACCGGTGACGCGCCGGAGAGGCTCCACGGGGGCCGAGTGGGGCACTATGGCCAGGTGGCACCCGTACGGTCGTCCGATGACGGCTCGGGACCGGCCAGGCGGGCCGGCCGGGCCGTCGGGCGTGCCCTGCACCTGCCGATCACCGGTACGGCGCGCGGGATCCGGCGAGCCACGCATGCGCACGGGGCCGGCGAATCGGGCCTCGGCAAGCTGATCGAGCTGCACGCCATCAACGGCGCGGGCGACGTGATGATCACGGTCGCGCTCGCCTCGACGGTGTTCTTCTCGGTGCCCACGGACGAGGCACGCGGCCGGGTGGCCCTGTACCTGGCGATCACGATGGCCCCCTTCACCCTGTTGGCCCCGGTGATCGGACCGCTCCTGGACCGGCTCCCGCACGGCCGGCGCGCCGCGATGGCCGGTGCGATGCTGACGCGCGCACTGCTGGCCGTGATGATGTCGGGCGCGGTCGCGACGGGCGGCCTGGAGCTCTATCCGGCGGCGCTGGGCGTCCTGGTCGCCTCGAAGGCCTACGGCGTCGTACGCAGCGCCGTGGTCCCGAGGCTGCTGCCGCCGAAGTTCTCACTCGTCAAGGCGAACTCCCGGGTCACCTTGGCGGGCCTGCTCGCCACGGGCGCCGCCGCGCCGCTGGGGGCCGCGCTGCACGCGATCGGACCGCAGTGGCCGCTGTACGGGGCGTGCGCGATCTTCATCTGCGGCACCTTCGCGGCCTTCACGCTCCCGCACAAGGTGGACGAGGCCAAGGGCGAGCGCCGGGCCCGCCTGTCGACCCACGAGGCGCACTCCAAGAGGCCAGGGCTGCGCACGGTCAGCCCGTCGGTGCTGTGCGGGCTGCTGGCCAACGCGTCGATGCGCGGACTGTCCGGGTTCCTGATCTTCTTCCTGGCCTTCCTGCTGCGCGAGCACCCGCTCGCCGGGCAGAGCGCGGCCGTCTCCCTGGGCATCGTGGGCGTCTCCGCGGGCATCGGGAACGCCTGCGGCACGGCGGTGGGCGCCTGGCTCCGGGCCCGCGCGCCCGAGGCGATCATCGCCGCCGTGCTGTGCCTGACCCTGGGCGTGGCGATCGTGGCGGCCGTGTTCTTCAGCGGGGTGTTCATGGCCTTCCTCGGCGCGACGGCCGGCTTCTGCCAGGCGCTCGCGAAGCTGTCGCTGGACGCGATGATCCAGCGCGACGTGCCCGAGGCCGTGCGCACCTCGGCCTTCGCCCGCTCGGAGACCCTGCTCCAGGTGGCGTGGGTACTGGGCGGCGCGATCGGCATCGCGCTTCCGCTGAACGGGTCCCTGGGCATGGGCGTCGCGGCCGCGGTGGTCGCCCTGGGCGCCACCATGGCGGTGCGCGGCCTCCTCGCCTCCCCCCGCCACCACCAGCACCCCTCCTCCCGCCCGCGGGTGGCGTGAGCGCACGCCCCGCGGGGCCCAGCCGCGTGGATCCGGCCCTGCCGGCCGTCGAGGCACGCCAGCCGGACCCCGTGCAGCGGCGCGGCCCAGCGGCCAGATAGCCTTCGGCTCATGACCGCACCGCTTTTCTCGGGTAGGGCCCGCCGCAGCGTCGCGGCCCTCGGAGCCGTTTCCGCCGGCCTCCTCCTCCTCTCCGCCTGCGACAAGCCGACACCGCTGGCGACCGTGACGGTCGGCACGTCGTCGGTGTCCGCCGAGGCCGCCTGCCACGACGCCGTGGAACTCTCCTCGGACAAGGTCCAGGAGTGCCTCACGAACAGCAAGGACGCCAAGACCGTCGAGTACGGCCGCGGCGACACCCTGCGCCTCGGTGTCGAGCCCGACGTCGTCGAGGACGGCAAGAAGTGGCAGGCGGTCCTGGACGGCCAGCCGATCACCGAGCCCTCCGCGAACACCTACCGCAGCTTCCCGGGCGCCGACATCTTCGCGACCGGCGGCCAGGGCGAGGCCCCGGCCTCCAAGAAGCTGCACATCGTCGAACTCGCCGCCGACGGCAAGCCGCTCGCCGTCTGGGCCTTCAACATCAAGCTCAAGTAGTCACGTACCCACGGTGCGCGCGCTCATTGTGACCGCGGTGACGGCGGAGGCCGACTCCGTCGTGGCCGGTCTGACCCCTCATCCGGACACCCCCGGCCCTGAGCCGCGCGCCCTGCCCGGTGGCTACCTCGTCCGCCGCCGGGACCTGCCCGGGATCGCCCTCGACGTCCTCGTCGGGGGCGTCGGGCCGGCAGCCGCGGCCGCCGCTGCCGCCACCGCCCTGGCGCTCGCCGACTACGGCCTCGTCGTCTCCGCCGGCATCGGCGGCGGGTTCGCGCCCGCCGCCCCCACCGGTTCGCTCGTGGTCGCCGACGCGATCGTCGCCGCCGACCTGGGCGCCGACACGCAGGACGGGTTCCTCTCCGTGGACGCGCTCGGCTTCGGCCGCAGCGTGCACCTGCCGCCCGCCGAGCTCGCCGCCCGCGCCGCCGAGGCGACCGGGGCGCTGCTCGCGCCCGTGCTCACCGTCTCCACCGTCACCGGCACCGCCGCGCGCGCCGCCGGGCTCGCCGCCCTGCACCCGCTCGCGGGGGCCGAGGCGATGGAGGGCTTCGGGGTCGCGGAGGCCGCGGCCGCGCACGGGCTGCCCGTACTGGAGATCCGCGCCGTGTCCAACGCCGTCGGCCCGCGCGACCGTGACGCCTGGCGCATCGGGGACGCCCTGGCCGCGCTGGCCGAGGGGTTCCGCGTACTGGGCCCCGTACTCGCCCACTGGGGAGGACAGCATGAGCAGCACCGCAAGTGAACCGCTCCACCCGCACAGCCCGCTCGGCCCGCTCCGCATCGCCTATTCGCCGTGTCCCAACGACACCTTCGTCTTCGACGCCTGGGCGCACGGCCGGATCCCCGGCGCGCCCGCCCTCGACGTCACCTTCGCCGACATCGACATCACCAACGGCATGGCCGAGCGCGGCGAGTGGGACGTGCTGAAGGTGTCGTACGCCGTCCTGCCCTGGGTGCTGGAGGAGTACGCGCTGCTGCCCTGCGGCGGGGCCCTGGGGCGCGGCTGCGGGCCGCTGGTGCTGACGCGCGAGCCGGGCGTCGACCTGGCCGGCAGGACCGTCGCCGTGCCGAGCGAACGCTCCACCGCCTACCTGCTGTTCCGGCTGTGGGCCGCGGACGTGCTGCCCGCCGGTGTCGGCAAGGTGGTCGTGCTGCCGTTCAACGAGATCATGCCCGCCGTGCGCGACGGCCGGGTGGACGCCGGACTCGTCATCCACGAGGCCCGGTTCACCTACCAGGACTACGGGCTGCACTGCCTGGCCGACATGGGCGAGCACTGGGAGGGCACCACCGGACTGCCGATCCCGCTCGGCGCGATCATCGCCAAGCGCTCGCTGGGCTCCGACACGCTGCGCGCGCTGGCCGAGTCCGCCCGTACGTCGGTCCGGATGGCCTGGGACGACCCGGAGGCCTCGCGCCCGTACGTCCGGGCCCACGCGCAGGAGCTGGACCCGGCCGTCGCCGACCAGCACATCGGGCTCTACGTCAACGAGTTCACCGCCGACCTCGGCGACGCGGGCTACGCGGCCGTCCGCGGGCTGCTGACGCGGGCCGCCGCAGAGGGGCTTGTTCCGGCCATCGGACCGGACGCGCTGGCCTTCCCGTAGCCCCCGCGGCCGCAACGACCGTGCCCCGCCGACTCGTTCGAGCGGCGGGGCACGGTGCGCACGGAAGGGTCAGACGTCGAGCTGGTCGGCCACCGCGCGCAGCAGCCCGGCGATCTTCGCGCCGTGCACCTTGTCGGGGTAGCGGCCGCGCTCCAGCATCGGGGTGATGTTCTCCAGCAGGGTCGTGAGGTCCTGCACGATCGAGGCGAGTTCGTCCGGCTTGCGCCGCTGTGCGGCCGCGACCGAGGGCGTCGGGTCCAGCACCGTCACCGAAAGCGCCTGGTCACCGCGCTGCCCGGCCACTACGCCGAACTCGACGCGCTGGCCCGGCTTGAGGGCGTCCACCCCGTCGGGGAGCACCGAAGAGTGGACGAAGACGTCGCCGCCGTCGTCACGGGAGAGGAAGCCGAAGCCCTTCTCGCTGTTGAACCACTTGACCTTGCCGGTAGGCACGTCCGTCCTCTGTCCTTGTGCTCGTCGGGTCCGGGGCCGTCACAAACGGCTCCGGATAGCAGTACAGCGGGTCACTGACCCGCCACCTCCAGGCTAGTGCTCCGTGAACGAGTGACAAGACGTTCCCCGGTCCTTCCCGGTGGACCGCTTCGGCCAGGGAACTACCCTGGTGGCGTGACTGTTACTCCTCAGCCCGAGCACGCCGACGACGCGCGCCCCGGTGACGCGCTGGTCAAGGCGGGCGGCATCGTCTTCATCGTCGGCGCCGCGGCCACGCTCGCCACGATGGCCCCGCTGTTCCTGGACACCGACCCGTTCCCGTCGTACGCGTGGGCCGTGTGCATGCTCATGGGCGTCGGCTTCGCCATCTCCGCCGCGGGCGTGCTGCGCTCGGCCGCGGCCCAGCGCCGGGCCGCCCGCGCCTCCCAGGCGTAGGGGGGGGGGGGGGGGGGGGGGGGGGGGGGGGGGGGGGGGGGGGGGGGGGGGGGGGGGGGGGGGGCGTGGGGGGGGGAGAGGCAGAACAAAAAGG
>NZ_JBVJUY010000004.1:8472-138295 GCF_055604165.1 Streptomyces sp. NPDC037242 | reverse complement strand
CCTCCTCTCCTCCCCCAAGGGGGGGGGGTTTCTCTCTCCGCTCCCCCCCCCCCCCCCCCCCCCCCCCCCCCCCCCCCCCCCCCCCCCCCCCCCCCCCCCCCCCCCCCACCCCCTAGCGCTACGCCCGCTACGCCCGCTGCGTGCGGCTGTACTGGGCCAGCCAGGCCGGCAGTTCCGTGAGGTCCGCCAGCACCACGTCGGCGCCGGCCTCGCGCAGCTCGGCCTCCGGGCACGGGCCCGTCGGCACCGTCACGGCCAGCGCACCGGCCGCGCGTGCGCCCCGTACGTCGCCGACGTGGTCGCCGACGTAGATCTGCGCCCCGTGCTCACGCAGCGCGCCCGCCTTGGCCTCCGCCCACAGCCAGCCGATGACCGCGTCCGGCTCGATGCCGAGGTGCTGGAGGTGGAGCTTGGCGTTCGGCTCGTGCTTCGCCGTCACCACGATCGCGCGGCCGCCGAGCGCCCGGACGGCCTCGATCGCCTCGCGGGCCCCGGGCATCGCCGGGGTCGGCTCGATGGCGTATGTGGGATAGATCTCCCGGTAGCGGTCCGCCATGGCCTGGACCTCCGCCTCCGGGAACCAGTTCGCGAGCTCCACGTCCAGCGGCGGACCGAGCCGCGTGACGGCCGCGTCGGCGTCGATGAACGTACCCGTTTCGGACGAAAGCGCCTGGTAGGCGGCCTTGATGCCCGGCCGGGAGTCGATGAGGGTCATATCGAGGTCGAAGCCGACGGTCAGGATCGGGGTGGCGGTGCTCTCGGGGCTCATACCGGCCATTGTCCCGAGCCGGGGAGGAAGCACGGGAACGTAGACTTAGCCTCGCCTTACCGGACAGTGAAATTTGGTGACATGTCAGCCCCCGCCCTCGACGGCCCCGGCGCCGACGCCCCCGTACGGCGTGCCCTGACGCCCCGTCCGACCCGCCCGGGCCGGCGCATCGCGTGGCTGGCGGTCGCATCCGCCGCGCTGCTGTGCGCCGTGCTCCTCAGCCTCGCGGTCGGCGCCCGCTCCATCCCGCCCGGCGAGGTCCTCGACGCGCTGCTGCGCGGCGCGGGCGGCCCCGACGCGGAAGTCGTCCGTACGCTGCGCGTCCCGCGCACGCTCATAGCCCTGATGGTCGGCGCGGCCCTGGCACTCGCCGGGACCGCGCTCCAGGGCCTCACCCGCAACCCGATCGCCGACCCCGGCATCCTCGGCATCAGCCAGGGCGCCGGGGTCGCGGTCGTCTGCGCCATCGCCTTCGCCGGGGTGCACACCCTGACCGGGTACGTGTGGTTCGCCTTCGCCGGCGCCGCGGTCGCCTCGGTCGCCGTGTACGCCGTCGCGTCCAGCGGCCGCGGCGGTGCGACGCCGGTGAAGCTGGCGCTGGGCGGGGCCGCGATCAACGCCCTGCTCGTCTCCGTCACCATGGGCGTCCTGACGACCAAGGCCTCGGCCCTGGACGAGTTCCGCTTCTGGCAGGTCGGCTCGGTGGCCGGGCGCGACTTCCAGGTGGTGCACCAGATCTGGCCGTTCCTGCTGGTCGGAGCAGTGCTGGTGGTGTCCGTGGCGCGCGGCCTGGACGCGCTCGCGCTGGGCGAGGACGTGGCGAAGGGGCTCGGCCAGAACATCGCCGCCGTACGCGTGATCGGCGGGCTGGGGGCCACCGTGCTGACCGGCGCCGGGGTCGCGGCCGCCGGGCCGATCGCGTTCATCGGGCTGGCCGTCCCGCACATCGCTCGGGCGGTCGTCGGCGGCGACCACCGCTGGGTGCTGCCGATGGCCGCGCTGACCGGGCCGGTGATGCTGCTGGTCGCCGATGTCATCGGGCGGGTCGTGGTGCCGCCCGGCGAGGTCCCGGCCGGGGTGATGACCGCGCTGATCGGGGTGCCGTTCCTCGTCACGCTGGTGCGGCGCAAGAAGGTGTCGGCGTGAGCACGGTTCCGCACGGCTACGGGCTGCTCCGCACCCGGCGGGGGTCCTTCCTGCTGCACCGGCGGGCGGCGGCGGTGGCGGTGTCCCTCGGGGCGCTGCTGGCCGCGGTGTGCGTGGTGTACCTGTCGGTCGGGGAGTCCTTCGTCTCCCCCGGCGAGGTCGTGAAGGTGCTGCTGGGGCAGCCGTCCCCCGACGAGCTGGTCGTGGGCACGCTGCGGCTGCCCCGGATGACGGTCGGCCTGCTGGTCGGCCTGGCCTTCGGCATCGCCGGGGCGCTGATCCAGACCGTCGCCCGCAACCCGCTGGCCTCCCCCGACATCATCGGCATCAGCCAGGGCGCGAGCGCGGTCACGGTGGCGGCGCTGACCTTCGGCGTGACCTCGTACGCGGTCCTCCCGTACCTCTCGGTGCTCGGCGGGATCGTCGCGGCCGCCCTCGTGTACGTCTTCGCGTGGCGGGGCGGGCTGCACGCCACGCGCTTCGTGCTCATCGGCATCGGCTTCGCCATCGCCCTGCGGTCGGTGACGACCCTGCTGATGACCAAGGGCGACTACCTGGTGGCGCAGCAGGCGCAGATCTGGATGACCGGGTCCCTCAACGGCCGCGGCTGGGACGTCGCGGGCCCGCTGGCGTGGGTGCTGGCGGCGCTGCTGCCGGGGGTGCTGTGGGCGGCGCGGGCGCAGCGCTCGGTCTCCCTGGACGACGACACGGCCACGGCCCTGGGCGTGCGGCTGGGCCGGGTCCGGCTGGGGCTGGTCGCACTGGGCGTGGTGCTGGCCTCGGTCGCCACGGGCGCGGCCGGGCCGGTGGACTTCGTCGCGCTGCTGGCGCCGCAGATCGCCCGCCGGATGACGCGGACCGCGCAGATCCCGCTGCTGTCCTCGGCGCTGACGGGTGCGGTGATCGTGGTCCTCGGCGATCTGCTGGCGCGCCGGCTGCTGTCACCGACCGAACTCCCGGTGGGCGTGCTGACGGCCGCCGTCGGGGCCCCGTACCTGATCTGGCTGATCGTACGCAGCCGCACTGGAGGCAAGGCGTGAACACGAGTACCGGCCGCAGCCGGCTTTCCGCGAGCGCGCTGACGCTGGCCTACGAGGACCGGGTGGTCGTGGAGGACCTCGACCTGGCCGTCCCCGACGGGAAGGTCACGGTGATCGTCGGCCCGAACGCCTGCGGCAAGTCGACGACGCTGCGGGCCCTGGGACGGTTGCTGAAGCCCCGCTCGGGTGCGGTCCTGCTGGACGGGGCGGCGCTGTCCTCGCTGCCGACGCGCAGGATCGCGCAGACGATCGGGCTGCTCCCGCAGTCCCCGGTCGCCCCGGAGGCGATCACGGTCGCGGACCTGGTGGCCCGGGGCCGCCAGCCGCACCAGCACTGGTGGCAGCAGTGGTCGGAGGCGGACGAGCGGGCGGTCGTCGAGGCGATGGCCCGTACGTCGGTGGCGGACCTGGCGGACCGTCCGGTGGACGCGCTGTCGGGCGGGCAGCGCCAGCGGGTGTGGATCGCGATGGCGCTGGCGCAGGACACGGACCTGCTGCTGCTCGACGAACCGACGACCTTCCTCGACATCGCCCACCAGGTGGAGGTGCTGGACCTGGTCCGGCGCCTCAACCACGACCGCGGGCGCACGGTGGTGGCCGTGCTGCACGACCTGAACCAGGCCGCCCGGTACGCGGACCACCTCGTCGCGATGAAGGCGGGCCGGGTGGTCGCCGAGGGCCCGCCGGCGTCGGTGGTGACGGCGGACCTGGTCCGCGAGGTCTTCGGCCTCGACTCGGTCGTCATCCCGGACCCGGTGACCGGCTCCCCCCTGGTGGTCCCGTCGTCCCCGTGGGCTCCTGCTCTTTGACGCGTGCCTCGCACCGCTCGGCGCCGGGGCGCCTCCCGGGCTTCTGCCCGCTGCGCCGGACTCCGTCCGTCGAGGGTTCCCCCCGGGCCGGCCGTGTACCACCGGCTGTACGGGTATTCCTGCTTCCGCGTCAGGAGACCCGGCGGCGGGAGCGCCACAGGAGGTACAGCGCCGAGGCGAGGGCCGCGCCGCGGGCCAGCCACGGCCACATGCCGTGGAAGGCCTCGCCCAGCGCGTCGTCGGCCAGCGCCTCGCCCCAGCGGCCGTTCAGCCGCCCCCACAGCCACACCACCGCGCTCGCGAACACCGCCCCGGGCAGGCCGAAGACCACCCACTTGCGCTCGGCCGGCCCCAGCACCCGCGAGGCGTAGGCGAGCAGCCAGCCCGCCGCGAGCAGCATCCAGTACCCGGTGACCGCGCCCGCCACCAGCGAGGCCGCCGCCAGCAGCAGGAACGCGTGCGGCCTGGGCCGCGCCGCGGCGGCGGCCGGCTCCGGCTCGGGGGCGGCGGCCGCGGCCTTCGCACGCCGCCGCTCGCGCAAGTACCGTACGAGGCCCTGCCGCTCGGCGGCCCGGCCGGCTTCCGGCTCCGGCTCCGCGCCCGGCTCCGCCGCGTCCTTCCCGGGCGCGTCCTTCCCGAGCCCGTCCTTCCCGGGCCCGTCCTTCCCCGGCGGTGCCTTGCGCAGGTCCGGGAACTCCAGCCCGCCCGCGAAGCCCTCGACCTGCGGACCGTCGCCGTACGGCCCCGGGGCGACCCGCCACCAGTCGGGCTCCGCCGTCTCGGAGTCGCCGAGTTCGTCGAGCCCGGCCAGGTGCGGCGGCGCGGGCGCGGTGTCCGCGGGGCGCGGCGGGGGAACCTTGTCGGGAGCGGCCCGGCGCCGGCCGCGCTGGGTCGGCACCGCGGGCCCCGACTGCTCGGGCACGGACCCGCCCGTCGGCGCGGGCCGCGCGCCCAGCGTGTCCAGGACCTCCTCCGGACTGCCGATCCGGTCCAGGATCCGGCGTACCGCGGCCGGAGTCTCCGGGTCGTACTTGGCGCGCCGACGGTCGATCTCGTCCCGCAACCCCGCCACCAGCCGCATCCGGTCGCCCGAGGACAGCTGCCGCCGCTGCGCCAAGTCCCCGACCCGGCTCAGATATTCGTAGACCAGATGGTCGCTCTCGATCCCCACGCCCCGGCTCCTCCCGTACCTCCTGAGCCGAAGGTAGCGCGTGCGCCCGTGGAGCTGCCGCGGGCGCAGCGGATACCGTTGGCCGGATGGGGACCGGCCGACGAACCGGCCGACGTGACCAGGAGGCGACGACCGTGCCTGACCCGAGCACTGCGGGAAGCGCCCCGCGCTCCCTCGCCGAGGCGCTGCGCGCCCGCGACGACGCGGCGCTCGCCGCCCTGCTGCACGCGCGCCCGGACCTGCTGAACCCGGTACCGGGGGACGTGACGCAGCTGGCCACCCGGGCCGGCACCCGCGCCTCGGTGGTCCGGGCGCTGGACCGCCTGGACCGGTTCGCCCTGCAGACGGCCGAGGCCCTCGCGGTCGCCCCGGACCCCTGCCCGTACCCGGTGCTGGAGTCGCTGCTGACGGGCCACCAGGGCTCGTACGCCGGGGAGAGCGCGGCCCGCGCCGCGCTCCCGCCGGCGCTGGGCGTACTGCGCGACCAGGCCCTGGTCTGGGGCGACGAGGACCGGCTGCGCCTGGTGCGCACCGCCCGCGAGCTCCTCGCCCCGTCGGCCGGGCGGCCCTCCCCCACCGGGCTCGGTCCGACCGTCGCCGAGGCCACCGCCGGGATGTCGCCGACCCGGATCCAGGAGATCGTGGTGGCCGCCGGGCTGCCCGCCACGCACGACGCAGTGTCCGCCGTGACCGCGCTGACCGGGCTGTTCACCGACCCCGCGCGGATGTCGGCGCTGCTCGACGAGGCCCCGGCCGAGGCCCACCAGGTGCTGGGCCGGCTCGTGTGGGGGCCGCCGTACGGGGAGGTGACCCCGAGCCCGACCCCGCCCGTGCGCTGGCTGCGCGACCGGGGGCTGCTGCTGCCCGCCTCGGCACGGACCGTCGTACTGCCGCGCGAGGTGGCGCTGCACCTGCGCGGCGGGCTCGCCCACCGCACCCCGGAGCCGGTGGCGCCACAGGTGGCCGCGCACCGCGAGCACCGTCCACAGCTTGTGGACGCGAACGCGGCCGGGCAGGCGCTGGCCGCCCTGTCCACCGTCGAGGAACTGGTGAAGTCCTGGGAGCACACCGGTCCGCCGGTGCTGCGGGCCGGCGGGCTGTCCGTACGCGATCTGAAGCGGGCCGCGTCCGCCCTGGACACCACCGAGCCGTCGGCGGCGTTCTGGATCGAACTGGCCTACGCGGCCGGGCTGCTGGCCAGCGACGGTGAGGCGGACGAGCGGTACGCGCCCACCCCCGCCTTCGACGACTGGTGCGAACTGCCGCCCGCCGAGCGGTGGTCGGCGCTGGCCGCGGCCTGGCTGCCCGCGACCCGTACCGCCGGGCTCGTCGGCGAGCAGGACAGCAAGGGCCGCACGCTGTCCGCGCTCGGCCCGGAACTGGACCGCTCGGCCGCCCCCGAGGTCCGCAGACGCGTCCTCGAACTCCTCGCCGCGCTCCCCGAAGGCAGCTCCCCGGACCCCGACACGGTCCAGGGCCGCCTCGCGTGGGAGCGCCCGGTGCGCGGTACGAGCGATCTGCGGGCCCGCCTCGCGCAGTGGGCCATGACCGAGGCCGAGGTCCTCGGCGTCACCGGCCGGGGCGCGCTCTCCGCGTTCGGGCGCGCGCTGCTGGAGGAACGCGACCCGGCGCCGATGCTCGCGCCGATGCTGCCCGAGCCGGTGGACCACGTACTGCTCCAGGCCGACCTGACGGCCGTGGCGCCCGGGCCGCTGCGCCGGCCGCTCGGCGACACGCTGGCCGTGCTGGCCGACGTGGAGTCCAAGGGCGGGGCCACCGTGTACCGCTTCACGCCGGGTTCGGTGCGCCGGGCCCTGGACGCCGGGCGCACCGCCGTCGACCTGCACGCCTTCCTCGCCGAGCACAGCCGCACCCCGGTTCCGCAGCCGCTGTCGTACCTCATCGACGACGTGGCGCGGCGGCACGGGCACCTGCGGGTCGGCGCGGCTTCCTCGTACGTGCGCTGCGACGACGACGGCATGCTGAACGAGATCCTGGCCGACAAGCGGTCCGCCGGGCTGGGGCTGCGCCGCCTCGCCCCGACCGTGCTGGCCTCGCAGGCCGATCCGGGTGCGCTGCTCGACGGGCTGCGGGCGATGGGGTACGCGCCGGCCGCGGAATCCCGTACCGGCGACGTGCTCGTGGCGCGGGCCGACGCGCACCGCACCCCGCGGCGCACGGCCCCCGTGCCGGTGCCGGACGGGCCGCCGGTACCGGACGTGAAGCTGCTGGGGGCCGCCGTACGGGCCATCCGCGCGGGCGACCTGGCGGCGACGGCCGTACGCAAGGAACCCGCCGGCGGCGGCGGGGTCCCGGCCCCGGCGCCCGGTGAACTCCCGCGCACCAGCGCGGCGGAGACCCTGGCGACGGTGCAGGCGGCCGCGCTGACCGGCTCGGCGGTGTGGATCGGCTACGTCAACGCCGACGGGGCGGCGAGCCAGCGGGTCATCGCCCCGGTGCGGGTGGAGGGCGGCTTCGTCACCGGGTACGACCACACGGCCGACGAGGTGCGCACGTACCCGCTGCACCGGATCACCGGGGTCGCGGAACTCGCGGAGGACCAGGTGTAGCGGTCGAAAAACGGTGGCGGGCCCGGGCCGGCGGCCCGCACGCTGAGCCCATGCACGAGGTACCGAACCGCCAGATCCGCGCCGCCCACACCGCCACCACCATCACCGTCTACCAGGCGTACGGGCCCCACCTCGGCCAGCCGGCCGCGCGGGACGGCCGCTTCCCGGCGGCCTGGAACCGGGAGCGGATGACCTGGATCAAGCCGTCGTTCCTGTGGATGATGTATCGCTGCGGCTGGGCGGAGAAGGCCGGCCAGGAGACGGTGCTGGCGATCGAGATCACCCGCGCGGGCTTCGATCGGGCACTGCGCGAGGCCTGCCTGTCGCACTACGAGTCCGGCGTGCACGACGACCGGAACGCCTGGAAGAAGTCCCTGCGCGAGACGTCCGCGCGCGTCCAGTGGGACCCGGAGCGCGACCTGCACCTGCAACCGCTGCCGTACCGCTCGCTCCAGCTGGGCCTGTCCGGGCCGTCCTCGCGCGCGTACGCCGACGAGTGGACGCTCTCCATCCGCGATGTGACGCCGCTGGCCCGGGAGGTCCACGGCCTGGTCCGCGCCGGCGAGGACGCGGCGGCGCGCGCCCTGCTGCCGGTGGAGAGCCCGTACCCCGCCGGGCCGTTGGCTCACCTGGGGGCGTAGTCGACCCGGCCGGCGTCGAAGGGCCACGCCTCGGAGAGCCAGTGGGTGACGGCGCGGTACACGGCCCCGTCGAGCGCGGCCCGGTCGGCGCGCACCCAGGAGCTGACGTGCACGCGCCCGGGGTTGTCCTTGGCGGGGTAGATGTAGAGGCATCCGACGACCTCGCTCTCCCCCTCCAGCACGCTGTAGGTGAACCCGCGGCGGTCGGCGAAGTCCCGCGCGTGGCGCACCAGGTCGGCCAGGTTCTCCTCGGCGGACATGCCCTCCAGCGGCGGCCAGGACCGCAGGAAGCCGGGCGTGGCCCGGATGTGCGCGATGCTGCCGCTCCAGGCGGCGAGGTCCCGCTCGTTGTGCTCGGGCCCGAGCGGCTCCAGCCGGAAGCCGTCCCCCTCCAGCCCGCCGGGTGCGTCGAACCCGTCCGGCACGAAGCCGTCCGCCCGGTCCCCGGTCGTACCGCTCTCGTCCATCTCGTCGATCTCGTCACTCATGCCGGGACCATAAGCACCGCCCCGCCCGGCACAGAAGCCGCCCCGCCCGCGCAGCGATACGGCAGACTGGAGGTTTGGCCGTCCGCGTCCGGGCGGCCGTATGCAGGAAGGGACGCACGCCAGGTGAATGGGCCACTCATCGTCCAGAGCGACAAAACCCTCCTTCTGGAGGTCGACCACGAGCTCGCCGGAGCCGCGCGTCGGGCCATCGCGCCCTTCGCCGAGCTGGAGCGGGCTCCCGAGCACATCCACACGTACCGGATCACCCCGCTCGGGCTGTGGAACGCGCGGGCGGCCGGGCACGACGCCGAGCAGGTCGTGGACGCGCTCGTCGAGTTCTCCCGCTACCCGGTCCCGCACGCGCTGCTCGTCGACGTCGCCGAGACCATGGCGCGCTACGGCCGTCTCACCCTGTCCAAGCACCCCGTGCACGGGCTCGTGCTGACCAGCACCGACCGGCCGGTGCTGGAGGAGATCCTGCGGTCCAAGCGGATCACGCCGCTCGTCGGCGCCCGGCTCGACGCCGACACCGTGGCCGTGCACCCCTCCGAGCGCGGGCAGATCAAGCAGACCCTGCTCAAGCTGGGCTGGCCGGCCGAGGACCTCGCCGGGTACGTGGACGGCGAGGCGCACCCGATCGATCTGGCCGAGGACGGCTGGGCGCTGCGGCCGTACCAGCAGCAGGCCGTCGAGGGGTTCTGGCACGGCGGCTCGGGCGTGGTCGTCCTGCCCTGCGGCGCCGGCAAGACGCTGGTCGGCGCGGGTGCCATGGCGATGGCCAAGGCGACCACGCTGATCCTGGTCACGAACACCGTGTCGGCCCGCCAGTGGAAGCACGAGCTGGTCAAGCGGACCTCGCTGACGGAGGAGGAGATCGGCGAGTACTCCGGCACCCGCAAGGAGATCCGGCCCGTCACGATCGCCACGTACCAGGTCCTGACGACGAAGCGGAAGGGTGTCTACCCGCACCTGGAGCTGTTCGACTCCCGGGACTGGGGCCTGATCGTCTACGACGAGGTGCACCTGCTGCCGGCGCCGGTGTTCAAGTTCACCGCCGATCTCCAGGCCCGGCGGCGGCTGGGTCTGACCGCGACGCTGGTGCGCGAGGACGGCCGCGAGTCGGACGTCTTCTCGCTCATCGGGCCGAAGCGGTTCGACGCCCCGTGGAAGGAGATCGAGGCGCAGGGCTACATCGCGCCCGCCGACTGCGTGGAGGTGCGCGTGAACCTCACCGAGTCGGAGCGGCTCGCGTACGCGACCGCCGAGACGGAGGAGAAGTACCGGTTCTGCGCGACGACGGCGACGAAGCGGAAGGTGACCGAGGCGTTGGTGCGCAAGCACCAGGGCGAGCAGACGCTGGTCATCGGGCAGTACATCGACCAGCTCGACGAGCTCGGTGAGCACCTGGACGCGCCGGTCATCAAGGGCGAGACGTCCAACGCGCAGCGCGAGAAGCTCTTCAACGCCTTCCGCGAGGGCGAGATCAGCGTGCTGGTCGTGTCGAAGGTCGCGAACTTCTCCATCGACCTGCCCGAGGCCACGGTCGCCATCCAGGTGTCCGGCACCTTCGGCTCCCGCCAGGAGGAGGCACAGCGGCTGGGCCGGGTGCTGCGTCCGAAGGCGGACGGCCACGAGGCGCGGTTCTACTCGGTCGTCGCGCGCGACACGATCGACCAGGACTTCGCGGCGCACCGCCAGCGCTTCCTGGCCGAACAGGGCTACGCCTACCGGATCATGGACGCGGACGAGCTGCTGGCGAGCGACTGACGGCCACCCGCGGCCGAGGACTACGCTTGCCGTATGACGCACCAGGAGATCTACGAGGTCCTCTTCACGGAGTCGGCGGGCCGCGATCGTGACCGGCTGGAACCCGCGCGCCGCGCCTCCTTCGACAAGGCGCTCGACATCCTGGCCCGCGATCCGTACACGGAGCTGTCCCGGCCGATAGGGGCGGGCGAGCAGGATCGTGAGATCCGGCTCACCTCACAGATCATGGCCGAGTACGTGGTCTCGCGGGGGCGGCTGTTGCTCGTCGTGCTGCGGGTCTTCGACGATGCGGACATCCTCCTCCCCGAGGGGTGACCTCGGGGTCGGGACGCCCGGGAGGCCGGTGGGCGGCGCGGGGGTGCGGCCGCGCGCGGTGCGGGCGAGCAGGGCCGTGAGCAGGGCCGTGAGCAGGGGGACGGACCAGACCCACAGGTGCGGCCAGTCCAGCAGCAGGGCCCGCCCGGTGGCGGGCAGGTGCCGGGACCAGAACTCGGCGGAGGCTTGCGGGAGGACCAGCAGGCCGAGCAGGCCGGTGCCGGCGAAGGCGCCCAGGGCGGTGAGGCCGGCCCGGATGCGGCCGGTCAGCAGCAGGTACGGGATGAGGACCGCCGGGGTCAGGGTGATCCCGGCGGCGGTGCCCAGGGCGAAACCCTTGCCGAGGGCGGCGGTGGGCCGGCGCAGGTCCCACAGGACCAGGCAGGCGAGCGCCAGGTTGATCTGCCCGGACAGCGGGGTCTGGAACACGGGCTCCAGCCACAGCCCCGCGAGGGTGGCGGCCAGGACGGGACCCGGCCGGGCCGGGAGTCCCGCGAGGCGGCAGGACAGCAGGATCAGCAGGGCGAGCAGGCCGGCGTTGCCGAGGACGAGGACGGCCTTCAGTACGCCGAGCGGCAGCCAGGCGGCCGGCGTGAACAGGATCGCCGCGAAGGGCGGGTACGCGGCGGGCGGGCGCCATTCGGCGGCGGAGAAGCCGCGGACGAGGGCGTCGGCCATCGGGATGCGCAGGACGACATGGAGCACGCCCAGGGCGAGCAGCGAGCCCGTGACCAGCGCACCGGCGAGAGGCGACGGCGAGCGGCTGGGGTCGGGGCTCCGGGTCACGGCGTGACCTTAGTGGATCAACGGCGTCCCCTTGTCGGGGTCAGCCGGTATCAGGCCACCGCGCACAGGCGACCGCACACAAGGCGGCACCCCGGAGGGGCAGGGCGGCCACCGGGGGTCAGCGGCGTATGACCCCGGCGTCCTCGGCGTACTCGCCCAGGACGACGACGCTCACGGCGGTCGCGGCGAAGACCCTGGCGGCGTGCAGGACGCTGCCGACGCGGTGGCGCGGGCGGTGGTCGGAGGTGGCGGTCGCGCCTCTCGCGTGGCGACCCTGGACCGGGGTGAAGGTTGCGGTGCTCATGTATCCATGGTGCGTTTTCCTGCCGTCCCGCACATCGCTCTGGGGAGGGAATCCCCGGCCCTCCCGAGTACTACTCCCGGACCATGCCGGCCCCTAGGGCCTCTGCCGCAGGTCTGACACTCCCAGGTATGACCCCCGTACGGGCGCCTGCCCGCGCGGGACTTCCGGCCCGGTAATCCATTCGCGCGCCGCCGCCGCGGTGACTACAATCTCCGCTCTTGCCGCCTCCCGTTGGCCTCACCGGGGAGAGCCGCCCACCGGCCGGAAACCGGCGGGCATGTTCCGTACCGATCGCCGTACCGCGCCGCGTCGTACCGATCACACAGACGATCAGCAGGAGGCAGTTCCGTGCCCGCGCACGCCCACGTCACCGACCCCGCCGCCGACCCCGCCGCCGACCCGGACAACGACCCCCTGGGCCGCGAGCGGGCGCACCTGTCCGCCTCCCGCTCCGCGCTGCGCGCCATGCGCGAGGACGTCGAGGCCCTCGACATCCGCGACGTCACCGCGAACTGGGTCAACGCGATCGTCCTCCAGGCCCAGATCGACGACCGCATCAAGGCACTCGCCGACCTCTCCCACACCCCGCTCTTCTTCGGCCGCCTCGACTACCTCCACGCACCTGGCGCGGAGCTCGCCGAGGGCGCCGAGGGCGAGCAGTTCTACATCGGCCGCCGGCACGTCCACGACGCCGACGGCGACCCGATGGTGATCGACTGGCGCGCGCCCGTCTCCCAGCCGTTCTACCGGGCCTCCAAGGCCGACCCGCAGGACGTCTCGCTGCGCCGCCGCTTCGGCTACACGGGCGGCGAGCTGACGGCGTACGAGGACGAGCACCTCTCGGACCCCTCCGAGGCGGCCGCCGTCAGCAAGCTGCTCCAGCAGGAGATCGAGCGGCCGCGCGTGGGTCCGATGCGCGACATCGTGGCGACGATCCAGCCCGAGCAGGACGAGATCGTCCGCTCCGGCCTGTCCGGGTCCGTCTGCGTCCAGGGCGGCCCCGGCACCGGGAAGACCGCGGTCGGCCTGCACCGCGTCGCGTACCTGCTCTACGCACACCGCGACCGCCTCGCCCGCACGGGCACGCTGGTCATCGGGCCGAACCGTTCCTTCCTGCACTACATCGAGCAGGTCCTGCCCGCGCTCGGCGAGCTGGAGGTCAAGCAGGCCACCGTCGACGACCTCGTCGCGCGCGAGGGCCTGGAGGTACGCGGCACCGACGCGGCCGCGACCGCCGTGGTCAAGGGCGACGCCCGGATGGCGCAGGTGCTGCGCCGCGCGGTGCGCTCGCACGTCACCCTGCCCGTCGAACCGCTGATGGTGGTCCGCGGCTCGCGCCGCTGGCGGGTGCCGGCGTACGAGCTGGAGGAGATCGTCGCCGAGCTCCAGAACCGCGACATCCGCTACGGCGCCGCGCGCGACGCGCTGCCGCAGCGGATCGCGCACTCGGTCCTCGTACGGATGGAGCAGGCGGGCGAGGCGCCGGACGACCGCGTGCAGGACGCGGTGGCGCGCAGCGCCGCGGTCAAGGCGGTGGTGAAGGAGGTCTGGCCGCTGGTGGAGCCGGCGAAGCTGGTGCTGCGGCTGCTGGCGGACCCGGAGTTCCTGGCGGCGCACGCGCAGGGGGTGCTGTCCGAGGACGAGCAGAAGCTGCTGCTGTGGGAGAAGCCGGCGCGCAGCGTGAAGTCGGCGAAGTGGTCGGCGGCGGACCTGGTGCTGATCGACGAGGCGGCGGACCTGGTGGAGCGGACGCATTCGCTCGGCCACGTCGTCCTCGACGAGGCGCAGGACCTGTCGCCGATGCAGTACCGGGCGGTGGGGCGGCGCTGCACGACGGGCTCGGCGACGGTGCTGGGCGACCTCGCGCAGGGCACCACCCCGTGGGCCACGCGCAGTTGGGACGAGGCGCTGACGCATCTGGGCAAGCCGGAGGCGGTGCTGGAGGAGCTGAGGGCCGGTTTCCGCGTGCCGCGCGAGGTCATCGCGTACGCGTCCCGGCTGCTGCCGGCCATCTCCCCGGATCTGGCCCCGGTCTCCTCGGTCCGTGAGACCCCGGGCTCGCTGGTCGTCTCGCCGGTCGCCGAGCCGGCGGACCTGACGGCCGCGGCGCTGGAGGCCTGCCGGGCCTCGCTCGCGCACGAGGGCTCGATCGGGCTGATCGCGGCGGACGCGCGGGTTCCGGCGCTGGCCGAGGCGCTGGTGGCGGCGGGCCTGCCGTACCTGGCGCCCGGCGAGGAGACGACGGCCGAGTCGCGGCTGACGCTCGTGCCGGCCTCGCTGGCGAAGGGTCTGGAGTACGACTACGTCGTACTGGACGAGCCGTCGGCGATCGTGGACGGCGAGCCCGACGAACGCACCGGGCTGCGCCGCCTGTACGTGTGCCTGACCCGGGCCGTCTCGGGCCTGACCCTGCTCCACGCGGCCGCCCTGCCGTCGGCGCTGACCTGACGGCCCCGCTGCGCGGGGCCTCCGGGGACCCCGCGCCGCAAACGCTCCGCCGCAGGAGCAGCCCCGCCGACGGTTGAGGCGCGGGGTCCGGCGCGGAGCCCCGTGGCTGGCCCGCGCGAGGCCGACGCGAGGCCGCACATGGCCGACGCGGGGCCGCACATGGCCGACGCGAGGCCGCACATGGCCGGCGCGAGGCCGACGCGGGCCAGGGTCCGGGGCGGGAGCCCCGCCGGCTCAGGCCAGGGCCGCGCGCCAGTCCGCGACGGCGGCGGCCGAGACGGGGTGGTCCCAGCCGGAGGGGCGGGCCGCGCCGCCGATGTGGAAGGCGTCGATGCCCGCCCCGCGCAGCACCGGCAGGTGGGCGAGGGTCAGGCCCCCGCCGACCAGGATGCGCGCCCCGTAGCCCGGCTCACCGCTGCGCGCCGCCTCCGCGAGCAGCACCGGCAGACCCGCGTCGACGCCCGCCGCCGCGCCGGCCGTCAGGTAGGTGTCCAGTCCGGGCGCGTCCGCGAGGGCCTTGCGCAACTGGTCCCGGTCCGCGGCGCGGTCGATGGCCCGGTGGAAGGTCCAGCGGCAGCCGGCCAGCTCCGCCACGAGGGCCTCGACGGCGGTGAGGTCGGGGCTGCCGTCCGGGTTCAGGAAGCCGAGGACGAACTCCTCGGCCCCCTCCGCGCGCAGTGCCCGCGCCTCCGCGACGAGCAGCTCCAGGTCCGCGGCGGAACCCGCCGAGAAGCCGTCGGCCTTGCGGAGCATCACGCGCAGGGGGATGTCGACCGCCGCCCTGATCGCCGCGAAGGTCTCGCGCGGCGGGGTGAGCCCGTCGGCGGCCATGTCGGCTACCAGTTCGAGGCGGTCGGCCCCACCGGCCTGGGCCGCGATCGCGTCCTCAGCGTCGAGGGCGATCACCTCCAGGAGCGCACGGTTGCTCATGTCATCCCATCCTTCGGAATCTGCTCGTCTGGCCGGTACCGGCCACTACCGGCCGGTTTGGAAAATAGGTCTAGTCCAATGCCAGGGTACGGGCCTTCGCCCGCGCTTCACCAGCACAATCACGCCACCCCCACAATGTGCCCATGGACACCGACCCCGCGCACACCGACACCGCGGCCCTCCGCGCCCGCTGGCACGCGACCGCGTCCGCCGCGGGCGCCGACCGCGACCCCGCGCCCTACGCCGACCGGCTGCTGACCGCCTGGGCGGAGCCGCAGCGCAGGTACCACACCACCGCGCACCTGGCCGACGTACTCGCACGGATCGACGTACTGGCGGACCATGCCGCGGACCCCGCAGCCGTGGAGCTCGCGGCCTGGTTCCACGACGCCGTCTACCGCCCCGACCGCTCCGAGAACGAGGAGCGCAGCGCGGCCCTGGCCGAGCGCGCCCTGCCCGAGCTCGGCGTCGACGCCGCCCGCACCGCCGAGGTGGCCCGGCTGGTGCGGCTCACCGTCACCCACGACCCCGCCCCGGGCGACACCGACGGCGAGGTGCTCTGCGACGCGGACCTGGCCGTCCTGGCCGGCGCCCCGGACGCGTACGCGGCGTACGCGGCGGCCGTGCGCGCCGAGTACGGCTTCGTCCCCGACGAGGCGTTCCGCGCCGGGCGCGCCGCCGTGCTGCGCCAGCTGCTCGCCCTGCCCCGCCTCTTCCGCACCCCGTACGGCACCGCGCACTGGGAGGCCCCGGCCCGCGCGAACCTCGCGGCGGAGCTCGCGCAGCTGGCGGAGGCCGCAGAAGCGGACCCCGCGGGAATGTGATCGCGTTCGCGGCGGTTGGTGAGAGTCGTGCCCACAGCAGCCGAACGCCCCCGCATGCCCGTCGCCGTCTACGTCCTCGGCCTGTCCGTCTTCGCACTCGGAACCAGCGAATTCATGCTCTCCGGGCTCCTGCCGCCCATCGCCGAGGACATGGACGTCACCATTCCGCAGGCGGGTCTGCTGATATCCGCCTTCGCGATCGGCATGGTCGTCGGCGCCCCCCTGCTGGCCGTGGCCACCCTGCGGCTACCTCGCCGCACCACGCTCATCTCCCTCATCAGCCTCTTCGGCCTCGGGCAGGTCGCAGGCGCGCTGGCCCCCTCGTACGAGCTGCTCTTCGCCTCCCGCATCGTCTCCGCGCTCGCCTGCGCTGGCTTCTGGGCCGTCGGCGCGGCCGTCGCGATCGCGATGGTCGAACAGCACCAGCGGGCCCGGGCCATGGCCGTCATGATCGGCGGCCTCTCCATCGCCAACGTCCTCGGCGTCCCCGCCGGCGCTTTCCTCGGCGAGCACCTCGGCTGGCGCTCCGCGTTCTGGTCGGTCGGCGCGGCCTCCGCGGTGGCGCTCGTCGGCATCCTCGCGCTGATCCCGAGGATCCCGCTGCCCGCCGAGAAGCCGACGCTCTCGCGGGAGCTGCGGATCTACCGGGACCGCCAGGTGTGGCTGGCGATCGGCATCACCGCGCTGGCCGCGGGCGGCGTCTTCTGCGCCTTCAGCTACCTGTCGCCGCTACTCACCGACGTGGCCGGGCTGGACTCGAAGTGGGTCCCGTGGATCCTCGGCCTGTTCGGGATCGGGGCGCTGGTCGGCACCACCGTCGGCGGCCGGGTCGCGGACGCGCACCTGTTCGGCGTGATGCTGTGGGGCATCACCGCCTCGACCGTCTTCCTGACGGCGCTCGCTCTGCTGGCGTCGACCGCGGCCGCGGCGATCGTCCTCTCGTTCCTGCTCGGGTTCTCGGCGTTCTTCACCGCCCCGGCGCTGAACGCCCGCATGTTCAACGTCGCGGGCGCCGCCCCCACCCTGGCGGGCGCCACCACGACGGCCGCGTTCAACCTCGGCAACACCGGCGGCCCCTGGCTCGGCGGCACCGTCATCGACGCGGGCCACGGCTTCGCGGCCACGGCCTGGGCCGGCGCCGCCATGACCGTCACCGCCATCGCCCTCGGCGTCGCGGCCCTGCGCCTGGACCGCCGCACCCCCGCCCGCACCCGCATCGTGGCGGCCTCCCCGCCGTCCCGCGCAAGCGCGTCGGAGAAGGTCTAGGGGGCTGCGCCTCAGCGGCAGAGCTCGTCGAGGTCCTCCTCGAAGGTCGCGAACTCCGCCTGCGCCTGCGCGACGATCTCGCGGGCGGACCGGCGCGGGGTGGTCGCGTGCCGCTCGGCGATCCCGGCCAGGACGGCGTCCGGGCGCGCCTCGCGCTCCGAGTACAGGGCGGCCTCCCTCGGCCCGAAGCCGTCGGCCAGCACCCACAGGAAGTCGGACAGGTCCCCGGCCACCACCCCGACCTCGCCCTCCGAGCCCATGAACACCACGGGCTGCCCGGCGAGGGGGCGCTCCGGCCGGACGCACCAGATGGCGGCGAGGCCGCCGGAGCCGTCCTGGCCGAAGATCCGGTACGCGCCGCCGTCGAGCTCGTTGTTCGCCGTCCAGGCGCGCAGCCAGTCGGTGGTCTCCTCGGCGGATTGGAAGGCCGCGTAGGGCAGGAAGTCGACGCCCTCGCCCTCGTCGCCGTAGTCGAACTCGACCCGGGACACCTCGGTCAGGGCATGCGGAAAACGGCGGTCCTCGCCGGTGGTCTCGATCACCGGCGAAGGCTAACGGAGCCCACTGACACGGCAGGATCACGGCAGGATCCGCAAGGGACGGCCTCCTACGCCGGGCGGCCCTTCGGGCGGCGGAGGCCGGCCGCGGTGAGGCGGCGGACCAGTTCCTTGCTGCCTATCTCCACCGCGCCCGCGCCCACCGCGTCCGCGTAGCGGTGGGACGGCACGTCGTAGTGGTCCCTCTCGAAGGCCTGCGGCGGACAGCCGATGGACTCGGCGAAGGCGTGCAGCTCCTCGTACGAGACGTCGCTGACCAGGTGCGACCACAGGTGGCCGTGCCCGGGCCAGGTCGGAGGGTCGATGTAGAGCGTCACCGGCGGCTCACCGGCCGCCGGTGTGGAAAACGGGTCCGAGGGCGCCGACCGCAGCCACCCGCACTCCCGCCTCCGAGCACACCCAGTGCGGGTCGGGGCCCAGCTCCGGCTCGACGTCGAGTGCGTGCGGGTCGCCGTGCGAGCAGACCGGGCACAGCGGCCAGCGTCCGTGCTTCTCCAACAGCGCGTCCTGCACGTCCTGTGCGACGAGTCCGGCGAGGTAGTCGGCCCCCTCCGGCCACTGCTCCACCCACCAGCGGCGGTGCGTGACCGAGTCCTCGACGAGGGAGACGACATCGGCATCGGCGACCTCGCCCGCGGCGAGATCGGCGAGCACCAGAGCCCGGGCGACGTGCAGCGCCTGTTCCAGGGGGGTCGCGTGGTCCATGGGCCCATTGTGGACCCGCGGGGGCCCGGTGACGAAGGTCCCTTTTCCGCAGGCCCGATGGCGCCTTGACCCCCACCTCCTCTGAAAATAGATTTCAAGGGTGAGCGAGAACTCGAAAGAAACTTTCAGCCCCGACGGCGCGACACCTCCGGCCCCGCCGACACCGCCACCGGCCCCGCCGGCCCACGCCCTGCGCGCCCGCGTGCGCAGCCTCGCCCCCTCCATGACACGCTCCATGCAGGCCGTCGCCGAAGCCGTCGCCTCCGACCCCGCGGGCTGCTCACGGCTCACCGTCACCGCCCTGGCCGAGCACACCGGCACCAGCGAGGCCACCGTCGTCCGCACCGCCCGCCTCCTCGGCTACCCCGGCTACCGCGACCTGCGCCTGGCCCTCGCCGCGCTCGCGGCCCAGCAGGAGACCGGCGCGGCACCCGCCGTCACCGTCGACATAGCCGTCGACGACCCGATCGCGGACGTCGTCGCCAAACTGGCCCAGGAGGAGGCGCAGACCCTCGCCGACACCGCCGCCGCCCTCGACCTGGCCCAGCTCTCCGCCGCCGTCACCGCGCTCGCGACCGCCCGCCGCATCGACATCTACGGCGTCGGCGCCTCCGCCCTCGTCGGCCAGGACCTGGCCCAGAAGCTGCTGCGGATCGGCCTGATCGCCCACGCCCACAGCGACCCCCACCTGGCCGTCACCAACGCCGTCCTGCTGCGCCCCGGCGACGTGGCCGTCGCGATCACCCACTCCGGCTCCACGGGCGATGTCATCGAGCCGTTCCGCACCGCCTTCGAGCACGGCGCCACGACCATCGCCGTCACCGGCCGCCCGAACGCCCCGGTCGCACACCACGCCGACCTGGTACTGACCACCTCCGCGGCCCGCGAGACCCAGCTGCGCCCGGCGGCCATGTCCAGCCGCACCAGCCAACTGCTCGTCGTCGACTGCCTGTTCGTCGGCGTCGCGCAGCAGACCTACGAGACCGCCGCGCCCGCGCTCGCGGCCTCGTACGAGGCACTCGCCCACCGCCACCGCAGCACCACCCGCCAGGAGCCCCGCACATGACCGCGTACGCCGAACTCCGCGCCCAGCTCGAAACACTGACCACCGAGGCCTTCCGCCCCGAACTGGCAGAGATCGACCGGCTGTCCACCCTTGAGATCGCCCGCCTCATGAACGCCGAGGACGCCACCGTCCCGGCCGCCGTCGCCGGGGAGCTGCCGCGCATCGCCGCCGCCGTCGACGCCGTCGCGGCGCGCATGGCCCGGGGCGGCCGCCTGGTCTACGCGGGCGCCGGCACCGCCGGGCGGATGGGCGTACTGGACGCCAGCGAGTGCCCGCCCACCTTCAACACCGACCCGGCCGAGGTCGTCGGCCTGATCGCGGGCGGCCCCTCCGCCATGGTCAAGGCCGTCGAGGGTGCCGAGGACTCCCGGGAGCTGGCCGCCGAGGACCTCACCGCGCTGCGGCTGACCGCCGAGGACACCGTCATCGGCATCTCCGCCTCCGGCCGCACCCCGTACGCGATCGGCGCCGTCGAGTTCGCCCGTACGCGCGGCGCGCTCACCGTCGGCCTGTCCTGCAACGCCGGCTCCGCGCTCGCGGCGGCCGCCGAGCACGGCATCGAGGTGGTCGTCGGCCCCGAACTCCTCACCGGATCCACCCGGCTGAAGGCCGGCACCGCGCAGAAGCTCGTGCTCAACCTCATCTCGACGGTCACGATGATCCGCCTCGGCAAGACCTACGGGAACCTGATGGTCGACATGCGCTCCTCCAACGAGAAGCTGCGCGCCCGCGCCCGCCGCATCGTGGCGCTGGCCACCGGCGCACCCGACACGGAGATCGAGGCGGCGCTCACCGCCACCGGCGGCGAGGTCAAGGACGCCATCCTCGTCATCCTCGGCGGGGTCGACGGGCCGAAGGCCGCCGAACTGCTCGCCGCCTCGGCCGGCCACCTCCGCGCGGCCCTCGCCGAGACCCAGCCCCAGACCCAGACCCAGACCCGCTGACCTGACCTCGTCCACGACAGCAAGGCGACCACCACCATGTCCACTGACAAGAACCGCGCCACAGCCGCCGCGATCCTTCCTCTGGTCGGCGGCCCGGACAACATCACCTCCGTAGCGCACTGCATGACGCGCCTGCGCATCGGCCTGCGGGACCGCTCGCTCGTCCAGGACGAGGCACTGAAGGCCCTCCCGGCGGTCATGGGCGTGGTCGACGACGACACGTACCAGATCGTGCTGGGCCCGGGCACCGTCGCCCGCGTCACGCCCGAGTTCGAGGCGCTGGTCGAGGAGGGCCGCTCGGCAGCGCCCGCGCACGCCGTCACCGCGGACGAGCTCAAAGACCGGGGCGCTGCGCTGAAGGAGGCCCAGAAGGAGCGCAACTCCACCCCCTTCAAGCTGTTCCTGCGCCGCATCGCGAACATCTTCGTCCCGCTGATCCCGGCGCTCATCGGCTGCGGCGTCATCGCCGGCCTGAACGGCGTGCTGACCAACATGGGCTGGCTGCCGGCGGTGGTCCCCGCGCTCGCCGCGATGGCCTCCGGCTTCATGTCGCTGATCGCGGTGTTCGTCGGCTACAACACGGCGAAGGAGTTCGGCGGTACGGCGATCCTCGGCGGCGCCGTCGCCGCGATCATCGTCTTCCCGGGCGTCGCGAAGATCACCGCCTTCGGCATGGAGCTGAAGCCCGGCCAGGGGGGCGTACTGGGCGCGCTCGGAGCCGCCCTGCTCGCCGTGTACGTGGAGAAGTGGTGCCGCCGCTGGGTCCCGGAGGCCCTGGACGTCCTGATCACCCCCACCCTCACGGTCCTGGTCTCGGGCCTGGTCACCATCTTCGGCCTCATGTTCATCGCCGGTGAGGCCTCCACCGCCATCGGTACGTTCGCCAACTGGCTCCTCGCCACCGGCGGCGCCTTCGCCGGGCTGATCCTGGGCGGCCTCTTCCTGCCGCTGGTCATGCTCGGCCTGCACCAGGCCCTGATCCCGATCCACACCACCCTCATCGAGCAGTCCGGGTACACGGTCCTGCTCCCCATCCTCGCCATGGCGGGCGCGGGCCAGGTCGGTGCGGCCATCGCGGTCTACTACCGCCTCCCGCGCAACCGCTCCCTGCGCACCACCATCAAGTCCGCGCTCCCGGTGGGCTTCCTCGGCGTCGGCGAACCCCTGATCTACGGCGTCTCGCTGCCGCTGGGCCGTCCCTTCGTCACCGCCTGCGTGGGCGGCGCCGCGGGCGGTGCCTTCGTCGGGCTCTTCAACCAGCTCGGTGTCGCCTTCGGCTCCACGGCCATCGGGCCCTCGGGCTGGGCCCTCTTCCCGCTGCTCGACGGCAAGGCGGGCATGGGCCCCACCATCGCGATCTACGCGGGCGGCCTCGCGGTCGGCTACCTGGTGGGCTTCGTGGCGACGTACTTCTTCGGCTTCACGCGGGAGATGCTGACGGAGCTCAACACCGACCCGGACCCCACGCCGACGACCCCCGCCACCGAGCCCTCGCCGGAACCGGCCCTCGCGTAGCCGGCCACCGGATGTCGAGAACGGGGCGGCCCGTTCGACGTAGAGATGACAGCGCGCCCCGGGGCGCGGGAGACCGGCCGGACAGGACACCGCCATGCGCACCAACGGCAAGCTCATCCACTTCGTGCACCAGTCCCTCGACGGATTCATCGAGGGCCCCGACGGCGAGTTCGACTGGCCGCTGATGGGACCGGAGCTCTCCGCCTACGCCCAGCAGCTGACCGGCGGCGACAAGGTGTTCCTGTACGGACGCGTGGTCTGGGAGATGATGGCGGGCTACTGGCCGCAGGCGGAGCAGCACTCGACGCACGAGCACGACCTGGCCTTCGCCCCGATCTGGCGCGCGGCGCCCAAGATCGTGGTCTCCCGCACCCTGGAGAAGGCCGACTGGAACACCCGGGTGATCGGCGAGAACGTGGTCGGGGAGCTGACCGCGCTCAAGGAGTCCGGCGTGACGTTGCTGCTGTTCGGCGGGTCCGCGCTGGCCTCCCACCTCACCGCGCACGGCCTGATCGACGAGTACCGGATCTTCGTCCACCCCGTGGTCCTGGGCGGCGGCAAGCCGGTGTTCCAGGGCCAGGCCCAGGCCCAGGCCCACCGCTTCGGCCTGGAACTCGTCGAGTCCCGGACCTTCGACTCCCAGGTGGTGCTCCTGCGACACCGACGGACCCGCTGACCCATGCCGCCGGCATGAGCCGATCGGGGCGCCGGCGGCACCTTGGCTCATTGACGCCGTGGACGGCGGGCTTCCTCCGCCCGCGGGACGGGACTTCGCGCCGCGGGCACACCGCGGCCAGGCCCGACGCGCGCGGAGCGGGTCAAGAGGGCCTCTGTCCGGTACGGACCTGGATGGGCCGCGAATCGTGCCATAGCGTGGCGTCGCCCCACAAAAACCGGGGCTTTCGTGACGAGAAGGGAACACGATTCCTATGCGCACGAGCACGAGGTTCGCCGTGGCCCTGGCGGCCGGCACCCTCGCCGTCTTCGGCCTCTCCGGCACCTCCTCCGCCCAGTCCACCCTCGACTCCACCATCGCCACCCAGGCCGACCAGGCCGGTCTGAGCAGCAGCGAAGTGGCCGACCTGCAGAAGCAGATCGACAAGCAGCTGGCCCTGACCCCGGGTGGCAAGCGGATCAGCCTCAACCAGGCCTCTTGGCGCGACGGGAAGGCCGTCATGACCTGGCCGCTGCCCGGAGAGACGAAGGCGCGGGCCGTGAACGAGCCCGCCGCTGCCCTCGGTTCGCCGAACTGCAACTACGCCTGGACCTGCCTCTACCAGCACTCCAACTTCGACGGCCGCCGACTGACGTGGTCGGACTGCAACTTCGAGAACCTCGCCAACTGGGGGTTCAACGACCAGACCTCGTCCTGGCACAACAACCAGACCAGGGGGACGGTGACCACCGTCTACAACTGGACCGGCAGTTCCTGGGAGCAGCTGTGGTCCGCGGCCGCCCCGTCGTCGAGCTCCTACGTCGGCAACTGGGCCAACGACAGGGCGGACGGCCTGTGGGTCTGCTGACCCGCACCCCCACCCGTAGCAGTACCCGCACCCGTAGCAGTACCCGTAACGCGCACCACTAGCCCAGCCCCGCCGGGGCCCGGACCGTCGTACGGACCGGGTCCCAGCACTGGACGCCCCTCAGGTCCGGCATCCGGTCGCGGGTGAACACCGGCTCCAGGCCCGCGCGGCGCTGCCCGAGGTAGTCGTCCAGCAGCCGGAAGGCGATGGCCGACAGCGGCAGGATCGCCAGCAGGTTGACCAGGGCCATGAAGCCCATGAACACGTCGGCCACGTTCCAGACCACCGACACCGAGCCCAGGGAGCCGAGGACGACCGCCGACAGGACCAGCACCCGGTAGCCGGGCAGGACCCACCGCCTGCGGGTGATGAACTGGATGTTCGTCTCGCCGTAGTAGTAGTTCCCGATCATGCTGCTGAAGGCGAGCATGAAGACGACCACCGTCAGGACGTGGCCCGCCCAGCCGCCCAGCGTGTCGCTCAGCGCGGTCTGCGTGAGGTCCGCGCCCTGCCGGCCCGAGAGCTCCGGGTTGGTCACCAGGACGATGAAGGCCGTCATCGTGCAGACGAGCATCGTGTCGAAGAAGACGCCCAGGGACTGTACGAGGCCCTGCTTGACCGGGTGCGAGACCTCGGCCGCCGCGCCCGCGTTCGGAGCCGAGCCGAGGCCGGCCTCGTTGGAGAACATGCCGCGCCGGATGCCCTGCTGGATCGCCGCGCCGACGCCGCCGGCCGCCAGCTCGCGCAGCCCGAAGGCGCCGCCGACGATGTCGGCGAGGACCCGCGGGAACTCCGTGATGTTGAGGAGGACCACCGCCGCGCCCAGCAGCAGGTAGATCACGGCCATCACCGGGACCAGCACGGTCGTCACGGACGAGATCCGCCTGACCCCGCCGAAGACCGCCAGGCCGAGGAGGGCCGCGAGCAGGAGGCCGGTCACCGGGCCGAACCAGGCCGTGTCGGTCTCCGGCAGCGAGCCCGTGGCCACCGCCGAGATGGTGTTGGCCTGCACCGCGTTGAAGACGAGGCCGAAGGTGACGGTGATGGTCACCGCGAAGAGCACGCCGAGCCAGCGTTTACCGAGCGCGCGCTGCATGTAGTACGCCGGACCGCCCCGGTACGCGCCGGTCGCACCCCGCACCTTGTAGAGCTGGGCGAGGGTCGACTCCACGAAGGCGGAGGCCGCGCCGATCAGCGCCATCATCCACATCCAGAAGACGGCGCCCGCGCCGCCCAGGGTGATGGCGGTGGCGACGCCGGCGATGTTGCCGGTGCCGACGCGCGCGGCCGCGGAGATGGTGAAGGCCCCGAAGGACGAGACCTGCTTGCGGCCGTCGGCGCGCGGCGGGGTCTTCTCCTTCACCACCCGGAACATCTCGGGCAGCAGGCGCAGCTGCACTGCCCTGGACCGGACCGTGAAGTACAGGCCGGCACCGACCACCAGCGGTATCAGCAGGTAGGTCCAGAGGTGATCGTTCACGGTGACGATCAGCGAGTCCAGGGTGTCCATGGATCGAAGTCTCCCCGGGGCCGAAGGCCCTCCGACAGGGACCTTGGTCCGCTGGGCGCGGGCCCGAAGGCCCGCCGGACGCGCCTTTCGGCCCCGCCCCCGACCGGCACGCCCCCCGGGCTACCTCCGGTACACCTGGAGCCGTGACACCTCGTACGACATCTCGGTGAGCGCCGGCCCCGGCGCCGGGTGGTACCTCCCGGCCGACACCGACAGGTTGACGATGAGGTACGCGCGCCAGCTGCGGCCCACGCCCCGGCCGTCGCTGTACACGCGGGCGCCGTTGACCCACCAGACGACCGAGCTCCGCCCGAACTCGACCTTCAGGTCGACCCACGCCCCCGGGCGGACCGTGGCGTCGCGGTGGTAACGGTGCGCCTCCCGGACGTGGTTGGACAGTTCCAGCAGGTCGGGGTTGTCGGGGTGGTACTCGAAGACGTCGATCTCCTGGCCGCCGTCCAGCCAGGTCCAGATCGCGGGCCAGGCCCCCTGTTCCACCGGAAGCCGGACGCGGGCCTCCAGCACGTCGCCGGTCCGCACCATGAAGCCCTCGTCGCTGCCCTCGGTGGTGAGCAGCCCGGTGTCCCAGTCGCCGTCGGGGCGGCGCGTCGCCCGGAAGACGCCGCCCCGGCTGTAGGCGGGGTCGGAGACGAGGTGGTCCAGCTTGTTGTCGCCCGGGTTGACCGGGCCGCCGTCGGGATACGCCCAGGAGCGGCCGGCGATCCACTGGGCGGTCGAGGCGAAGTCGGCGGTGAAGACGGGGGCGCGGCGCGGGGTGAACACCGGCACCCCGCCACCGCCCCCGCCTGGAGCGAGGCGGCGCGTCAGGCGCCGCAGCCATCCGAACATGTCCGAGTCCATACGGTTTGAGTGCCCGCAGATCCTCGGGCCACACACCCGTTCTCGCTCAGAGTAATCACATGACTACCTTCAGAGATGTGCACCGCCCCGTGCGGCCTCGATGAAGGCCCGGATCAGTTCGGGGGACTTGACCCCGCGCTCGCGCTCGACGCCGGAGGAGACGTCCACGCCCCACGCCCCGGTCGTCGCGATCGCCTCCCGCACATTGCCCGGGTTCAGCCCGCCGGCGAGCAGCCAGTGCCCCTCGGGCGCGGTGAAGTCCGCCGATCCCCAGTTCCACGGCTTACCGGAGCCCGGGTCGGGCGCGTCGAGCAGCAGCAGGTCCTCCCCGTACTCACCGCAGCGCTTGACGTGCTCGGCGGTGGCCCGCAGCAGCGTGCGCCCCTCGGCCCGCAGCTCCGCGAAGTCCTCGGGCCCCTCCTCGCCGTGGAGTTGCACGCCCCGTACGCCGCTCTCCTCGGCGAACCGCCGCACCTCGGCGACCGACTGCCCGCGGAACACCCCGACGGTCAGCACCCCGCCCGGCACCCGTGCGGCCAGCTCCCGCGCGGTGGCCGCGTCGACCGTACGCGGACTGCCGGGCGCGAAGACGAACCCGACGGCATCGGCCCCGGCCTCCACTGCCACGTCGACGTCCCGCGCGGTCTTCAGGCCACAGATCTTCACGAAGAGATCACTCATGCCCCCAGTCAACCAAAGCCCCCCGCCCGGCGGTGATCCGTCTCGGCACCCGGGCGCGACCACCCCTGCGCCACTAGCCTGGAACGAGCATCACAGCCAGTGCGCAGCACGCCACGCGGAGGACCACGGTGACGATCGTGATCGAAGGGGCCACCCCGATAGAGCAGGCGGCACCGTCCACGTTCGAGACACTCCTGCGCACCGCTCGGAGATCACCTGTTTCTGGGACCCTTCTCCGCACGGGTACCGCTCCCGCAGGACGGTGTCCTTCGGTGAGCCGCTGCCCGTCCCGGAGCCCTTCGGGTTCGAGCTGGACACCACCGGCTTCTAGCGGGACGCGGAAACGCCCGAGGGCGGCACCCCCCGTGTCGGGGAGTGCCGCCCTCGGTCGAGAACAGCCGATCAGCCAGGGCCGATCAGAAGTCCATGTCACCGCCCGGCATGCCGCCCGGCGCGCCGGCGCCGGCCTTCTCGGGCTTGTCGGCGATGACGGCCTCGGTGGTGAGGAAGAGGGCCGCGATCGACGCCGCGTTCTGCAGCGCGGAGCGGGTGACCTTCGCCGGGTCGATGATGCCCTCGGCGATCATGTCGACGTACTCGCCGGTCGCGGCGTTGAGGCCGTGGCCGATCGGGAGGTTGCGCACCTTCTCGACGACGACGCCGCCCTCAAGGCCACCGTTGACGGCGATCTGCTTGAGCGGGGCCTCCAGGGCCAGGCGCACGGCGTTGGCGCCGGTCGCCTCGTCGCCCGTGAGCTCAAGCTTCTCGAAGACCGCGGAGGCCTGGAGCAGGGCCACGCCGCCACCGGCGACGATGCCCTCCTCGACGGCCGCCTTCGCGTTGCGAACGGCGTCCTCGATGCGGTGCTTGCGCTCCTTGAGCTCGACCTCGGTCGCGGCGCCGGCCTTGATGACGGCCACGCCGCCGGCCAGCTTCGCGAGGCGCTCCTGGAGCTTCTCGCGGTCGTAGTCCGAGTCGGAGTTCTCGATCTCGGCGCGGATCTGGTTCACGCGACCGGCGACCTGGTCGCTGTCACCGGCACCGTCGACGATGGTGGTCTCGTCCTTGGTGATGACGACCTTGCGGGCGCGGCCGAGCAGGTCCAGGCCCGCGTTCTCGAGCTTGAGGCCGACCTCCTCGGAGATGACCGTGCCACCGGTGAGGATGGCGATGTCGCCGAGCATGGCCTTGCGGCGGTCGCCGAAGCCCGGGGCCTTGACGGCGACGGACTTGAAGGTGCCGCGGATCTTGTTGACGACCAGGGTCGACAGGGCCTCGCCCTCGACGTCCTCGGCGATGATCAGCAGCGGCTTGCCGGACTGCATGACCTTCTCGAGGAGCGGCAGCAGGTCCTTGACCGAGCCGATCTTCGAGTTGACGATCAGGATGTACGGGTCGTCGAGGGACGACTCCATGCGCTCCATGTCGGTGGCGAAGTACGCCGAGATGTAGCCCTTGTCGAAGCGCATGCCCTCGGTGAGCTCGAGCTCCAGACCGAAGGTCTGCGACTCCTCGACGGTGATGACGCCTTCCTTGCCGACCTTGTCCATGGCCTCGGCGATGAGCTCGCCGATCTGGGTGTCGGCGGCGGAGATGGAGGCCGTGGAAGCGATCTGCTCCTTGGTCTCGACATCCTTCGCCTGCTCCAGCAGGGCGCCGGAGACGGCCTCGACGGCCTTCTCGATGCCGCGCTTGAGGGCCATCGGGTTCGCACCGGCGGCCACGTTGCGCAGGCCCTCGCGGACGAGCGCCTGGGCGAGGACGGTGGCGGTGGTCGTACCGTCGCCGGCGACGTCGTCCGTCTTCTTGGCGACTTCCTTGACCAGCTCGGCGCCGATCTTCTCGTACGGGTCCTCGAGCTCGATCTCCTTGGCGATGGAGACACCATCGTTGGTGATCGTGGGGGCGCCCCACTTCTTCTCAAGGACGACGTTGCGACCCTTGGGGCCAAGGGTGACCTTGACGGCGTCGGCGAGCTGGTTCATGCCTCGCTCGAGACCGCGCCGGGCCTCCTCGTCGAACGCAATGATCTTGGCCATCTGAAGTGGTCCTCCCGGACAGCGGTGGATTGCTCCCGGACCGCGCCCGCGCCCGCGACGGACGGCCTGCGTGCCCGGCGGTTCCTTCCCGCCGGACCCTGCGGGCCTCACCGACCCGGTCCTCGTCTTAGTAGCACTCTCACCTGGAGAGTGCTAACGCCAATGATTAGCACTCGACCCCCCCGAGTGCAAGCGGCTTCGTGCAACGCCCGGCCGGGAGGCAGGCGGCGCAAGGGCTGTCCGGGCAGTACACGCGAGGGACCCACACCCCTTGTCCGGGATGTGGGCCCCTCATGTGTACGCGTGGGCGGTCGATCGCGCCTGGGCTAGCCGAGTGCGAGCTTGACCATGTCCGCCTGCGGACCCTTCTGGCCCTGCGAGATCTCGAACTCGACCCGCTGACCCTCTTCAAGGGTGCGGTACCCGTCCATCTGGATGGCGCTGTAGTGGACGAACACATCCGCACCACCGTCGACCGCGATGAAGCCGTAGCCCTTCTCCGCGTTGAACCACTTGACGGTGCCCTGAGCCATGCCTAACTCCCCTATTACTGGCCCTTGCGCAGGACCGCACTTCGCGGTCCCGGGTCAGAACTTGCGCCGGAACGCCTCGACCGGGGCTGAATGTATCCGCACCGCTGCTGTCTGCAACAGGTCAATCCGACGAGAATTCTGGACACGGGGAAAGATTGAAATAGAGTGAAAAGCTGGCATCTTCCCGGGCAACTCGGACCCGGCATAGCCCCGCAAACACCCCATACGGCACTTGCATGTTGACTCAATGTCAACCCTCACGCGACCCGCTCATATGCGGCGGGCAAGAACAGCGGAGGGGACTTCCCCAACCCTACCGCGCCCAACCAAGCAGAATTGCCCCCTCCGCTTATTAGCGGAGGGGGCAATTCTAGGTTTTACGTGTCAGCCGGGTTCCGGCCGACCGGGATCAGCCGCCCGCGACGGCCGGAATGATCGAGATGCCGGCGCCTTCCGGCGTCGCCGTCTGCAGCCCGCCCTCAAAGCGCACGTCGTCGTCGTTGACGTAGACGTTCACGAAGCGGCGCAGCTTGCCCTGGTCGTCCAGGACGCGCGCGGCGATGCCCGGGTGGCTCTTCTCCAGGGACTCGATGACCTCGGCGAGGGTCGCGCCGTCGGCGGGGACCTCGGCCTTGCCGCCGGTGTAGGTGCGCAGGATGGTGGGGATGCGGACGTTGACGCTCATGGCGCTTCTGCCTTTCCGGTGTGCAGGGAGAGAGGATCAGACCAGGCCGGCGGCGCGGAACGCGTCCAGGCTCGGGCGGATGGTGGCGGTCTGGCCGCTGTCCGCGGCCACCGCCTCCAGGGTCTTGAGGCCGTCGCCGGTGTTCAGGACCACGGTGGTGAGCGCCGGGTCGAGCTGCCCGTTCTCGATGAGCTTCTTCGTCACGCCGACGGTCACGCCGCCCGCGGTCTCGGCGAAGATGCCCTCGGTCTGCGCCAGGATCTTGATGGCCTCGACGACCTGCTCGTCGTTGACGTCCTCGACGTAGCCGCCGGTACGGCGGGCGATGTCCAGGACGTACGGGCCGTCCGCCGGGTTGCCGATGGCCAGCGACTTGGCGATGGTGTTCGGCTTCTGCGGGCGGACCACCTCGTGACCGGCCTTGAAGGCGGTGGACACCGGGGAGCAGCCCTCGGCCTGGGCACCGAAGATCTTGTACGGCTTGTCCTCGACCAGGCCGAGCTTGATCAGCTCCTGGAGGCCCTTGTCGATCTTCGTCAGCTGCGAGCCGGACGCGATCGGGATCACGATCTGGTCGGGCAGCTGCCAGCCGAGCTGCTCGCAGATCTCGTACGCCAGGGTCTTGGAGCCCTCGCCGTAGTACGGGCGCAGGTTGACGTTGACGAAGCCCCAGCCCTCGCCCAGCGGGTCACCGATGAGCTCCGAGCAGAAGCGGTTGACGTCGTCGTAGTTGCCCTCGATGCCGACCAGGTCGCCGCCGTACACACCGGCCATGACGACCTTGCCCTGCTCCAGGTCGTGCGGGATGAACACGCACGAGCGGAATCCGGCCCGGGCGGCCGCGGCGCCGACGGCGCCGGCCAGGTTGCCCGTGGAGGAGCAGGACAGGGTGGTGAAGCCGAAGGCGCGGGCGGCCTCGACGGCGATGGCCACGACGCGGTCCTTGAAGGAGTGCGTCGGGTTGCCGGAGTCGTCCTTGACGTAGAGCTTGCCGGTGACGCCGAGCTCCTTGGCCAGGTTGGCCGCGTCCACGAGCTTGGTGAAGCCGGGGTTCAGGCTCGGCTTGGAGGCCACGTCCGCGGGGACGGGCAGCAGCGGCGCGTAGCGCCAGATGTTCTGGGGGCCGGCCTCGATCGCCGCGCGCAGCGCCTCGGGGTCACCGAGGGGGAGGTCGTAGGCGACTTCCAGCGGTCCGAAACACTCGGCGCAGGCGAAGATCGGACCGAGCTCGAAGCGGGTTCCGCACTCGCGGCAGGAAAGGCCGGTGGCAGGTCCGAGATCGACAGAGGTGGCAACAGTCTGTGCAGCCATGATGGCGAGGCCCTTTCTCCTCATCTTCCCCATGGCGCACTTCGCCATGAGACGGAATTGGCACCTTCCCTAGCCGGGGACCTCGCGGGAGTGCGCAAATACGCATCGCGAGAACCGACTGGAGGGTTGCCGGGGCTTCAACGGGCCGTGTCCCTCTGCCCCTCTGGATGAGCGGTATGGCACCGGCACACGCGTTCCATGGCGCGCCGGTGCGTTTGTACGCGGGGACCCCCGGCATGCGGTGGACCTTCGCGTTGTTCAAGACTGTAACCGAAGGTCCGGGCGGTTGAGACAGCCGTCCGAACCGCGAGATGGATCACATTTCGGTCGAAACCACGGATGAACCAAGGAGTGCAGAAGGTGCTGGAAGAGGTGGAGCGCTGGCTGGCAGACCGCTCCTGGTCCGCCGCCGACCGACCGCTCGACCAGCTGCTTTCCGCCAAGCGGGCAGCGGGGACCACGGTCAGCGTGGTGCTGCCCGCGCTCGACGAGGAGGCGACGGTCGGCGACATCGTCGAGGTGATCCGGCGCGATCTGATCGAGGGACTGCCCGTCCCCCTGGTGGACGAGCTCGTCGTGATCGACTCGGGCTCCACCGACCGCACCGCGGAGGTCGCCGCGAAGGCCGGCGCCCGGGTGGTGCACCGCGACGAGATCCTGCCGCGGATCCCGCCCCTGCACGGCAAGGGCGAGGTGCTGTGGCGCTCGCTGCTGGCCACCACCGGCGACATCGTGTGCTTCGTCGACGCCGACCTGCGCGACTTCTCCGCCGCCTTCGTGTCCGGGATCGTGGGGCCGCTGCTGACCGATCCGGACGTGCAGTTCGTCAAGGCGATGTACGACCGCCCGCTCGGCGACGCCCCCGGCCAGGGCGGGCGGGTCACCGAGCTGGTGGCGCGCCCGCTGCTCAACCTGCACTGGCCGAGACTCGCCGGCTTCGTCCAGCCCCTGGGCGGTGAGTACGCCGTACGCCGCTCCCTGCTGGAGCGGCTGCCCTTCCCCGTGGGGTACGGCGTCGAGCTGGGCCTGCTGGTGGACGCGCTGCACACGGTCGGGCTCGACGCGCTGGCCCAGGTGGACGTGGGGGTGCGCCTGCACCGCCACCAGGACGGCCAGGCGCTGGGCCGGATGGCCGCGGCGATCTACCGCACCGCCCAGCTGCGGCTCTCGCGCGGGCACCTCGTACGGCCGGAGCTGACGCAGTTCGAGCGCGGCCCGGACGGCTTCGTCCCGCACACGTACGCGGTGGACACCGAGGAGCGGCCGCCGATGCGCGACATCGAGGAGTACGCGCGCCGTCGTGTGGCGTAACCGGGGAAAGCGCCCGGGAGGAACTGACGTTTGAGCGGGCACGGGCCGGGCTAGGTTCGCCGCATGGCTTCTCAGGTACTCGTCGCCGCCAACCGCGGCCCGCTCTCGTACGCCCTCGCCGCCGACGGCACGCTCAGTGCCCGGCGCGGCGGGGGCGGACTCGTCTCCGGCCTCTCGGCGGCCCTGGCCGAGCAGCCGGAGGCGCTGTGGATCTGCGCCGCGCTGTCGGACGCGGACCGGGAGGCGGTGCGCAGAGGCGTGGCCGAGCCGGGGGTCCGGATGCTGGACGTCGATCCCGCGGTGTACGACGACGCGTACAACGGCATCGCGAACTCGGTGCTGTGGTTCACCCACCACCACCTCTACGACGTCCCGCGCGAGCCGGTCTTCGACGCGGAGTTCCGGCGGCAGTGGGCGTCGTACGTGCAGTACAACCAGGCCTTCGCCGAGGCTCTGGCGCAGGAGGCGGCGCAGGGGGCCTGCGTGCTGGTGCAGGACTACCACCTGGCGCTGGTGCCGGGTGCGCTGCGCGAGCTGCGGCCGGACCTGCGGATCGGGCACTTCACGCACACGCCGTGGGCGTCGCGGGACTTCCTGGGCATGCTCCCGGACGACGTCCGGGAGCAGTTGCTGCGGGGGATGCTCGGTGCGGACCGGCTGGGGTTCCACACCTCGCAGTGGGCGGACAACTTCCTGAGCTGCTGCCCGCCCGGGCAGCGGACGGAGGTGTCCGCGTACCCGCTGGGCGTGGACGCGGACGAGCTGCGGGCGCTGGCGCACCGGCCGGAGGTGGACGACAAGCTGGCCGGGCTGCGGGCGGAGGTCGGGGACGTGAAGACGATCGTGCGGGTGGACCGGACCGAGCTGTCGAAGAACATCCTGCGCGGCCTGCTGGCGTACCGGGAGCTGCTGACGGTCCGCCCCGAGTGGCGCGGGCGGGTGGTGCACCTGGCCTCCGCGTACCCGTCTCGGCAGGACCTGGCGGTGTACCGGGCGTACACGGAGTCGGTCGCGGAGCTGGCCGCGGAGATCAACGCGGAGTTCGGTACGGCGGACTGGCAGCCGGTGCTGGTGTCGGTGCAGGACGACTTCGCGCGCTCGCTGGCGGCGTACCGGATGGCGGACGTGGCGCTGGTGAACCCGGTGCGGGACGGGATGAACCTGGTGGCGAAGGAGATCCCGGTGGTGTCGGAAGCGGGTTGCGTACTGGTGCTGTCGACCGGGGCGGGGGCGTACGAGGAGCTCCGCGAGGACGCGCTGACGGTGAACCCGTACGACGTGACGCAGACGGCGGAGGCCTTGCACGCGGCGCTGTCCATGCCGGCGGCGGAGCGCGCCGAGCGCACGAAGCGCCTCGCCGCGGCCGCCGTTGGGCTCCCGCCGGGCCAGTGGTTCGCCGTGCAGCTGGCCGACCTCCGCGCCTGACGGCGGCGCCGCGTCCGGGTCCGCGTCCGGGTCCGGGTCCGGATCCGGATCCGCCGGGCGGAACCCGGGCCCCGGGCCCCCGCGGGCTCCGCCCGGACCCGCGCCTCAAACGCCGGCGGGGCTGGATCTGGGGTGAGGCCGCCTTTTGGCGCGCCCGTCGGGCAATCGCAGCGCCGCCCGGCAAGAATCAGCCCCGCCGGGCAACGGCAGCGGCCAGGCTGGACAGGAAGGCGACGACCTCGGCCGGGCCGGAGAGGACGAGGTCGGCGCGGGCGGCCAGCTCCGGGACCTCCGCCGAGCCGCTGCACACCAGCAGCCCCGGCATGCCGTCGGTCCGGAGCTTCTCCACCGCCGAGTACGCCGCGAGGTCGCCCAGGTCGTCGCCGGCGTACAGCACGGCCTCCGCGCCCGTCTCGGCCAGGTACTCCGACAGCGCCACGCCCTTGTCCATGCCCGGCGGCCTCAGCTCCAGGACGGCACGGCCCGGCTCGACCATCAGCCCGTGCCGCGCGGCGAGTTCGGCCAGGGGTTCGCGCAGGGCCTCGAAGGCCGCGGACGGGTCGGCCGCCCGCCGGGTGTGGACCGCGAGCGCCCGGCCCTTCTCCTCGATCCAGGTCCCGCGCCACGCGCCGATCGCATCGAGGAAGCCCGGCAGCTCGGCCCGTACGGCCGCCACCCCGGGGTGCTCGGCCGGCGCGTGCACGATCCCGGACACGGCGTCCCACCGCTCGGCCCCGTAGTGGCCCAGCACCACCAGGTGTTCCAGGCCGGGGACGCCCGCGAAGCCCCCGTAGCGGACCGCGACCCCGGCGGGCCGTCCGGTGACCACGGCCACCGACGCGACCTCGGGGGCCAGCGCGGCGAGTGCGGGGACGGCGCCGGGGTGGGCGCGCGCCTGGTCCGGGTCCGGGACGATCTCGGCGAGTGTGCCGTCGAAGTCGAGGGCGACCACGGAGCGCCGTGGCACCCGGAGCAGGGCTTGGAGTCCCTCGCGTCCGGCAGCGGTGACGGGCATCGGCAGGTCGTGCGGATGGCTCCCCATACGCACGACCCTAACGGCCGAGCGGGGCGACGGCTACGGCGCGGACCACGTCCGCGGCGAGCGCCCCCGACCCGTCATCTCCGGGCCCGCTGGGCCTCGCGGATCCGCCGCAGCCGGTTCACCGTGCCCGGCGCGTGCTCCAGGGCCCGGGGGTCGTCCATCAGCGCGTTGAGCAGCTGGTAGTACCGGACCGGGGCCATCCCCAGCCCTTCCCGTATGGCCCGCTCCTTGGCCCCGGGCCCCGGCCAGGTGCGGCCCTCGTAGGCGAGCACGGCCGCTTCCTCAGCGGTCAGCCGCCCCTCGTCCGTCATACGGCCAGATTAACGCCGCCCGCTGACACCCACGCTTCAGCGGGGGTCAGCGGGGGTCGGCGGCCCGCGCCGCGCCCGCGATGTCCTCCAGGACCTTCGACGGCTGTCCGCCCGGCTGCACGCTCTTGCCGATGTTCTGCTTGACGTCCTCGCTCACGGCCGCCCAGGACTTCTTGCCGACCGGGTACAGCCGTGCGCTGGGCAGTGCCTGGAGGAAGGTCTTGAGCTGCGTCTGCGAGGCGCCGCCGGCGGCGGCGTCCATCGCCCGGTAGCCGCTCGTGGTGACGGGCAGCAGGTCGTACTTGCCGGTGAAGGCCGTCACGTTCTTGGCCTCGTAGAGGTAGTCCAGGAACTTCCCGGACTCCGTGCGGTGTCCGTTCTTGAACGCCATCACCCAGTCGGCGACGCCCATCGTCGAGTGCTCGGTCCCGTCGATGGTCGGCATGGCGGTCATGCCGAACTTCACGCCCTTCTCCCCGGCCTGCTTCAGCAGCGTCGGGTGCCCGTTGAGCATGCCGGCCTCGCCCCGCGTGAAGGCGTCGAAGGCGGCCTGCCGGTCCAGCTTCCCGGGCTCGACGGCGCCGGTCAGGCCCTGCCCGACCAGCTTGTCGCGCAGGAACTCGAAGGTCTTGACGTTCTCCGGGGAGTCGATCGCGTACGACTCCTCGTTGTCGGTGTAGCCGCCGCCTCCCGCGAGCAGCCACATCATCGTCTCGGCCTGTGCCTCCTCGCGGCCCAGCGGCAGCGCGAAGGGGGTCTGCACGCCGGCGGCCTTGAGCTTCTTGGCGGCCGCTTCGAGGTCCGCCCAGCTCTTGGGCTGCCAGCCGGTCTTGGCGTCCTTGGGTATGACGCCGGCGTCCGTCAGCAGCTTCTCGTTGTAGAAGAGCAGCCGGGTGCTGGCGACGAAGGGCAGCCCGTACTGGACGCGCTTGACCTTGCCCGCGTCGGCGAGCGGTGCCAGGAAGTCGGCTTCCGTCTGCACGGAGAGCAGTTCGTCGGCGGTGTACAGCTTGCCGTCGGCGGCGTAGTCGGCGTAGGCGCCGATCTGCGCGATGTCGGGGGCCTTGCCGGCCTTGACCATCTCGGCGACCTTGGCGTCGACCTCCGACCAGGAGTAGACGCTGACCTCGACGTTGATGCCCGGATGCGCCTTCTCGAAGGACTCCGAGAGTTCCTTCCAGTAGGCGGCGGAGGAGTTCTGCGGATTGTCCCCGTAGTCGGCCGCCACGACCCGCAGGGTCACCTCGTTGTCACCGGTGAGGCTCGACAGGGCCCCGCAGCCCGTCAGCGTCACAGCGGTCAGACACAGTGCGGTGCCGGACACGGCCAGGCTCAGGTAACGGCCCTTCACAGTTCTCTTGCCACCCCTTGTTGTACGTACGATCCACGTAAGGTCTACACCACTTTGGCGGCTCCGCCACATCCGGACGGCGCCCCTCCCCTGCCTCTCCCCCGCCTCCCCCCTGCCTCTTCACGCCCTCTCCTCCGCTTCTGCCCAGGGCAGCGCCAGGGCCTTGGCCCCGATTTTGTATGGCGACTCAACAATCCCTCCTCAGTGGACTAGACCTTTCCCCTTCCAGCACGCGAGACTGTCACCCGTGAAACCCGTTGAACACGTCATCGCCCTCGATGTGGGCGGCACTGGGATGAAGGCCGCCCTCGTCGCCGCCGACGGCTCCCTGCTCCACGAGGCGCGCCGCGCCACCGGTCGTGAGCGGGGCGCCGAAGCCGTCGTCGAGACGATCCAGGACTTCGCCGCCGAGCTCCTCGACCTCGGCCGGGAGCGCTACGGAACGGCCGCCTCGGCCGCCGGGGTCGCCGTCCCCGGCATCGTCGACGCCGAGAACGGGATCGCCGTCTACGCGGCGAACCTGGGCTGGCGCGACGTACCGATGCGCGAACTGCTCAGCAGACGCCTGGGCGGAATCCCGGTCGCCCTCGGCCACGACGTGCGCACCGGCGGACTCGCCGAAGGCCGCATCGGCGCGGGCCGCGGCGCCGACCGCTTCCTCTTCGTCCCGCTCGGCACCGGCATCGCCGGCGCCATCGGCATCGCCGGCCGCATCGAGGCGGGCGCCCACGGCTACGCGGGCGAGATCGGCCACATCGTGGTCCGCCCCGGCGGCCCCGCCTGCGGCTGCGGCCAGCGCGGCTGCCTGGAGACCCTCGCCTCCGCCTCCGCCGTCAGCCGCGCCTGGGCGAGCGCCTCCGGCGACCCCGAGGCCGACGCCGCGGACTGCGCCAAGGCCGTCGAGTCCGGCGACGAGCGCGCCCGCGAGGTCTGGCTGACCGCCATCGGCGCACTCGCCGACGGGCTGGTCACCGCGATCACCCTGCTGGACCCGCGCACGCTGATCATCGGTGGCGGGCTCGCCGAGGCCGGGGAAACCTTGTTCACACCACTACGGAAGGCCGTGGAGGAGCGCGTGACGTTCCAGCGGCTGCCCCACATCGTTCCGGCGGCCCTCGGGGACACCGCCGGTTGCCTGGGCGCAGGGCTGCTCGCCTGGGACCTACTCGCCACGGAGGTACCTGCCTGATGTCCGGAAGCGCTCACAGCACCGTCCTGTCCGGCGCCGACGTGGTGCTGCCCACCGGGACCGTGGCGGGCGGCCGCGTCATCGTCGACGGCGACCGCATCGCCGGCAGCGCCCGCGAGGACGCGCGCGTCGTCGATCTCTCCGGGCACTGGATCGTCCCCGGCTTCGTGGACATGCACAACCACGGCGGCGGCGGCGCGTCCTTCACCTCCGGCACCGCCGAGGAGGTCCTCAAGGGCGTACGGACCCACCGCGAGCACGGCACCACCACCCTGGTCGCGTCCACCGTCACCGGCGAACTCGACGAACTGGCCCGCCGCGCCGGACTGCTGGCCGAACTGACCCAGCAGGGCGAGATCGCGGGCATCCACTTCGAGGGGCCGTTCATCAACGCCTGCCGCAAGGGCGCGCACAAGGAGGACCTGCTCCGCGACCCCGACCCGGCCGAGGTCCGCAAGCTGGTCGACGCCTCGCACGGCACCGCCCGGATGTTCACCCTCGCCACCGAGCTGCCGGGTGGCCTGGACTCCGTACGACTGCTGGCGGAGCACGGGGTGATCGCCGCGATCGGGCACACGGACTCCACCTACGACCAGACGCGCCAGGCCATCGACGCGGGCGCGACCGTGGCCACCCACCTCTACAACGCGATGCCGGGCATGGAGCACCGCGCCCCGGGCCCCATCGCGGCGCTGCTGGAGGACGAGCGGGTCACCGTCGAGCTGATCAACGACGGCACGCACCTGCACCCGGCCATGCTGGAGCTGGCCTTCCGCCACGCGGGCGCGCACCGGGTGGCGCTGATCACCGACGCGATGGACGCGGCCGGCTTCGGCGACGGGATCTACCACCTCGGTCCGCTGGAGGTCGAGGTCAAGGAGGGCGTGGCCCGCCTGGTCGAGGGCGGCTCGATCGCCGGCTCCACCCTGACCCTGGACACCGCCTTCAAGCGGTCGGTGACCCTGGACAGGCTCCCCGTCGAGTCCGTGGTCCAGGCGATCTCCGTCAACCCCGCCAAGCTGCTGGGCCTGTACGACCAGGTCGGCTCGCTGGAACCCGGCAAGTACGCGGACCTGGTGGTCCTGGACTCCGCCTTCGACGTCAGGGGCGTCATGCGGCACGGCGAATGGATCGTCAACCCGCTGGGCTGAACACCGGCCTGACGGCGGGTCCGGCAACGTCCGGCAACGTCCGGCAGCAGATCTGACGGCCAAGCGGCTGGACGCACGAGGGCGGTCGGCCCGGAGGACTGGGCCGACCGCCTTTGGTTTGGCATGATCCCGGCAGCAACAGACCCGGGGGTGGCCCATGATCCTGACCGTGACGCTCAACACCGCACTCGACGTCACCTACCGCGTGCCCAGGCTGCACCCGCACGCCTCGCACCGCGTCACCGACGTCGCCGAACGCCCCGGCGGCAAGGGCCTCAACGTCGCCCGGGTACTGGCGGCGCTCGGCCACGAGGTGACGGCGACGGGCTTCGCCGGCGGCCGCACGGGCGCGGTCGTACGCGAGCTGCTCGCCGACTGCCCCGGGGTGTCGGACGCCCTGGTCCCCTGCGCGGGCACCACCCGGCGCACCCTGGCCGTGGTCGACGAGGGCTCGGGCGACACCACGCAGTTCAACGAGCCGGGCCCGCTGATCGGTTCCGCCGAGTGGTCCGCGTTCCTCGCCCGGTACGAGGAACTGGTCGCGGACGCCCGCGCGGTGGCCCTGTGCGGCAGCCTGCCCCCGGGCGTGCCGGTCGGCGCGTACGCCGTCCTCGTACGGGCGGCCCGCGCGGCCGGCGTCCCCGTCCTCCTCGACACCAGCGGCGAGCCCCTGCGCCGCGGGGTCGCCGCCCGCCCGGAGATGATCAAGCCGAACTCCGCCGAGCTGGCCGAGCTGACCGGCTCCCGGGACCCGCTGCCCGCCACCCGCGACGCCCGGCGCCGGGGCGCCCACGCGGTGGTCACCTCGCTCGGCCCGGACGGGCTGCTCGCCGCCACCGCCCAGGGCACCTGGCAGGCCGCCCCGCCGCGCGCCCTGTCCGGCAACCCCACGGGCGCCGGCGACTCCGCGGTCGCGGGCCTGCTCTCGGCCCTCGCCGAGGGCCTGGACTGGCCGGCCCGGCTGGTGCGCGCGGTCGCCCTCTCGGCGGCCACCGTGCACGCCCCGGCGGCGGGAGAGTTCGACCCCCGCACCTACGAGGAGGTACGGGGGTCGGTGAAGGTCACGCCGGTGGGCTGAGCCTGGTCAGCCCTGCTCCAGCCACAGCTGGTCGAGGGCGACCTCGCACTGGTTGCCCGCCTCGCAGGACACCTTGACGTTGTTCGTGCCCTTCTTCAGGGTCACGATCGAGTAGGTGTTGGTCCAGCCCTTGTCCCACTCGCCGGGCTTGGCGTTGCTGAAGTTCTTCATGTTGATCGGGCGGGACTGCACCTCGCCGTTGACGGTCAGCGTGGTGCTGGCGTCCTTGCCCGGCACCCCGTAGATCATCTTCAGCTTGTACGAGCCCGCCTTGGCGACGTCCACGGTCCAGGTGACCGCCGCGCCGGGCTGGTTGAAGTTGCCGACGTACTGGCCGCCCGCGCTCTTCGCCCCCGGCACCACGTTCATCAGGATCGCGCCGCCCGACAGGGCCATGCCGGCGCCCGAGGCGTCGGCCTTCGGCAGCGGCGCCTCCGAGGCCGACGGGGAACCGCTCGGCTGCGGGCTGGCGGAGTTCTGCGGCGGGGCGGACTGGTTCTGCCCGTTCGCGCTGCTGTCGCCCTCGCCCTTGTCCTTGTCGCCGAAGGCCAGGGCCGCGCCGATGCCGATCACGACCGCGCCGACCACCGCGACCGCCGCGATCAGCAGACCCCTGCGGCTGGAACCGCCGCCGCCGTGGCCGCCCCCCGGGGCAACCATCTGCTGGGTGTAGTGCGACGGGGGCTGCGGGGGCTGCTGCTGCGGCGGAACCCCGTAGCCGCCCGCCTGGAGCGCCTCGGGGGCCTGGTACTGCGCCTGGTAGGGGGCGGGCTGCTGCGCGCCGCCGCCCTGCTGCTGGGGAACGGGGCCGCGCTGGCCGCCGTAGGTCCGCTCGCCGACCGTGCGCACCTGGTGGTGCGAGGTGCGGGGGACGCCGGGCTGCGCGCCGGGGTGACCTCCGACCGCGGAGCCGGGGTAGCCGTATCCACCGCCCTGGGCGGGCGGGGTGGCACCGGCGGCCTGGCCGTCCGCGTAGAGGTAGCCGAACGGATCGTCGTCCTCGGGCTGGTTCGCCCCACCGTCCGGGTTGTTGTTCGCGGGCGTCGTCATCGCAGGTCACTCCTTTCGACCCACGGGAGCCTACCCCGAACACGTGCGCCCACGGGCGGCCGATCGCCTCAGCCGGCCCGGCGGTGCGCCTTGGAACGGGACCTTTTCTCGATATACATCCGCTGGTCGGCCGAGCGCAGCACCTCGTCCGCCGACATGCCGCAGCTGGCCCAGCCGATGCCGAAACTGGCCCCCACGCGGACCGCGCGGCCGTCCACCCTGATGGGCGGGATGATCGCGTTGCGCAGCCGGACGGCGAGATCGGCGGCGTCCGCCGCGCCCAGCCCGTCGGCCAGCACGACGAACTCGTCACCACCCAGCCGGGCGACGGTGTCACCGTCCCTGACGCCGGTCGTCAGCCGCCGGGCCACCTCGATCAGGACCGCGTCGCCCGTGTGGTGCCCGAACCGGTCGTTGATCGACTTGAAGCCGTCGAGGTCGCAGAAGAGCACCGCGAGCCCCTTCGTGCCGTCGTCGACGTCCGTCGCGGGGGCCACCGTGTGCACGTGGTGGTCGTACGCCCCCGCCCCGCCGGGGCCCGGCGCCAGCGGGCCGGGGCCGCCGGGCGCGCCGGGGCCTGCGGGGTACTCCAAGGCGTCGGATCCGGCGAAGCGGTCGGGGCCGTCGGGTTGAAAGCCGTGCTCACCGGCACCACCCCCCGCCTCGTACCCGGGCGCGTGCCCGGGCGCGTAGCCGCCCGCGTGGGCGCCCTCGCGGCCCTCGTAGGCCGCGTCCAGCGCCTCCACGGCGGTGGCCCGCACGGACTGCGGGCGGCGGCACAGCCGGGCCCCGAGCCGGGCGCGCAGCTCGGCGCTGTTGGGCAGACCGGTCAGCGAGTCGTGGCTGGCCCGGTGCGCGAGCTGCAGCTCGTGCCGCTTGCGCTCCTCGATGTCCTCGACGTGCGTGAGCAGGAAGCGCGGCCCGTCGGCGGCGTCCGCGACGACGGAGTTGCGCAGCGAGACCCATACATACGTGCCGTCGCGCCGCCCCAGGCGCAGCTCGGCGCGGCCGCCCTCGGCGGAGGTGCGCAGCAGGGTGCCGATGTCCTCGGGGTGGACGAGGTCGGAGAAGGAGTACCGGCGCAGCACGGAGGCGGGGCGGCCCAGCAGCCGGCACAGCGCGTCGTTGGTGCGCAGCAGCCGGCCGTGCTGGTCGCCGCCCATCTCGGCGATGGCCATGCCGCTGGGCGCGTACTCGAAGGCCTGCCGGAACGACTCCTCGCTGGCGCGCAGCGCCTGCTGCTCGCGCTCCAGCCGGACGAGGGCGCGCTGCATGTTTGCGCGGAGCCTGGCGTTGCTGATCGCAATCGCTGCCTGGAAAGCGTACATCTGGAGCGCTTCGCGCCCCCAGGCTCCGGGACGGCGTCCATTGCGCGGTCTGTCCACAGAAATGACACCCAGCAGTTCCCCGCCGGACGCGTACATCGGGGCGTAGAGCCGGTCCTCGGGGTGCCACTCGTCCTGGAAGCGCGGTTCGGGGCCGTCCGTGTGCCACTGGGGGACGTCGTCCTCCATGAGGATCCAGCCCTCGGTGTGCGGGATGAAGCGCAGGCCGTCCCAGTTCTCACCCATCGTCAGACGGCGTTCCCAGGAGTTGCGCGAGCCGACGCGACCGGTGATGAGGGCCTCTGCGGCGGGGTCGCCCGCGAAGGCGGCGACCACCAGATCACCGTCGGGGCGTACGAGGTTGACACAGGCGAGTTCGTAGCCGAGGCCCACGACGATGCCGTCCACGACTGTCTGCAGAGTGTCCGCCAGGCTCCTGGCCGTGTTGAGCTCGGCCACCACCCGGTGCAGCTGCCGCAGGGTCGCAAGACGGACGTACGGCTCCGACTCGGTCTCCATTGCTCGCTCTCCCCGAGACCTCGACAGCAACTCCAGGTTTGTCATCGGCGTTTCGTTGCGGTGTCCCGTCCACTGAATCACAGTGAGCTGTGCGGCAGGTACACAGGGTCAACAAATCTTGCTCTCTGTGACTCAAGTCACATGAGATGACTAACCTTCTGGTGTTTCCGGGAGCAAACGATACGCCTCGGCCTAGGTCGGGGGGTGGGGACACGGCTCGGGCCAGGGCCCGATGTGCGGCGAGGGAGGCCGAGATTAGCGTTTCCCTGTGCCCAAGACGAGCCCCGCAACGACGCTTCCCGCCCCGACCCCGCATCCTGAGGGGGTGAGCAACGACGAGTTCCGGGCCGCCATGTCCCGACTGGCGGCGGGCGTGTGCCTGATCACCGCGCACGAGTCCCCGCTGACGGCCGACGGGCCGCGGGGCGAGGACGTCGGAATGACGGCGACCGCGTTCCTGTCGGTGTCCCTGGAACCGCCGCTGGTCCTGGTGAGCCTGCGCGAGGGCTCCCGGATGGACGACCTGCTCGCCGAGCAGCCGCTGTGGGCCGTGTCGGTCCTCGCCGACCACCAGCTCCAGGTCGCGGGCCGCTTCGCGATGAAGGGCCGCATCAGCGACCGCCTGCTCTTCGCCGACCTCCCCTACGAGCGGGGCGCGATCTCCGGCGCACCGCTGCTGACCGACGCGCTGGCCACCCTGGAATGCCGTACGGAGAACCGCGTCGAGGCGGGCGACCACACCCTGGTCATCGGCCGCGTCCTCGGCGCCGCACTGCCCTCGCCGGACTCCCCGCCCCTGACGTACTTCCGGGGGCGCTACCGGCACCTCGCGCCGTAGGCCGGGTCGGGTCGGGGCGGGTCGGGCCGGGGTGCGTCGGGCTACCAGTCCCGGCCGGTGCGGCCCCGCTTGGTCTCGGCGCGGGCCTTCTTCTCGCGCAGGCGCCGCTCATTGATCCCCCGGGGGATCTTCGTCGCCCGGCGCGCCCTGGGCGGCGGCGCGGTCGCCTCCGCCAGCAGCGAAGCCATCCGCACCAGCGCCATCTCCCGGTTGCGCAGCTGCGACCGGTGCTCGGAGGCCCGTACGGTCACCACCCCGTCCACCAGCTTCGCCGCGAGGCGCTCCAGCGCGCGCTCCTTCCACACCTCCGGCAGCGCCTTCGTCGCGCCGAGGTCGAAGAGCAGCTCCGCGCGCGAGTCGGAGGTGTTGACGTGCTGGCCGCCGGGTCCCGAGGAACGCGAAAAGCGCCAGGCGAGCTCGCCCTCGGGGAGCACGACCGAACCGCGGATGACATAGGGACCAGGCATGCCCCCTATGATCCGTCCCCGCGGGGGCCCCGTCACGCGCATTTCCGGAGCCGATGGAACCTACGGCCCCCTCCCGGCGTTATGGGGTTCAGCGGTAACTTGGCCACATCTCGCGGTCATGCGACTAGGAAGGGACACCAGTCACCATGGCAGTAAGCCTCTCCAAGGGCGGAAACGTCTCGCTCACCAAGGAGGCCCCGGGCCTCACGGCCGTCACCGTCGGCCTCGGCTGGGACGTCCGTACGACGACCGGTGTCGACTTCGACCTCGACGCTTCCGCCATCGCGGTCAATGCCATGGGCAAGGTCGTCTCCGACAGCCACTTCGTCTTCTTCAACAACAAGGCGACCCCCGACCAGACCATCGTCCACACCGGCGACAACCGCACGGGCGAGGGCGCGGGCGACGACGAGGCCATCAACGTCAACCTCGCCGGCCTCCCGGCCGACGTCGACAAGATCGTCTTCCCGGTCTCCATCTACGACGCCGAGACCCGCAGCCAGAACTTCGGCCAGGTCCGCAACGCGTACATCCGCGTCGTGAACCAGGCCGGCGGCGCCGAGATCGCCCGCTACGACCTCTCCGAGGACGCGGCGACCGAGACCGCCATGGTCTTCGGCGAGCTCTACCGCAACGGCGCCGAGTGGAAGTTCCGCGCCGTCGGCCAGGGCTACGCCTCGGGCCTGACGGGCATCGCGCAGGACTTCGGCGTCAACGTCTGATCCGGCACCCGCGTCGGCGCCCGGGCACGACCGGCTGACGACACCGCAGCTGAAGCCCCCTCCCGGCCGTCCGGGGAGGGGGCTTCGCTACCGTTCGGTAGGTGATCCTCGAACAGCTCACCCCCGTGGACGGCGCCCTACCGGGCCCGGTCCTCACCGAAATCGCCGCGCTCTACTCGACCAACCACGCCTTCTTCGAGCTGAGCGGCGACTTCCCCGACCCCGACCGCATCACGGTCGAACAGGTCGCGGCCGCCCTCGCCGACGAGATCGCCCAGGACGGCGCCGAGGTGCTCCTCGCCCGCTCGGCCGGCCGCCTCGTCGGCCTCGCCGCCACCCTCGCGCACCACCCCGACCCGCAGGCCGGCGACCCCGACCCGTGGATCGGCCTGCTGCTCATCGACGCCACCGCGCACCGCGAGGGCTACGGCCGCGCCGTGGCCACCCTGGTCGAGGACCGCTTCCGCGCCGCGGGCCGCACCGGGGTACGGCTCGCCGTACTGGACAACAACCCCAGGGGCCTCGCCTTCTGGCAGGCCCAGGGCTACGTCACCCTGCGCCGGGCCGCCGACCGCGAACGGGGCCGCGCCTGCACGGTGCTGCGCAAGGACCTCCATCCGCCGGCGTAGGCACCGTGCTCTAGGCCTTCGGGCGGTCCTCGCCGTACAGCCACACGTCCCAGATCCGGCTCAGGTCCCGGCCCGTCTTCTCCTGCGCGTACACCGTGAAGTCGGCCGTGTCCACGTTCCCGTGCCGGTGGTCCGCGACCCAGCCGCGCACCAGGGCGAAGAACTTCTCGTCGCCCACCTCCTGGCGGATCCGCTGCAGGACCATCGCACCGCGGTAGTACACGGGCGGATCGGAGATGTGCTCCGGGCCCGGCGGCGCGGCGGGCGGGAAGGCGTCCCAACCGGGGCGGGCGTGGGAGTCGACCGAGGTGTCACCGGCGAGGAAGGCCTCGGCGCGGCGCTGCGCGGTGATGCCGCCGTGGTCCTCGTCCCACAGCCACTCGGCGTAGGTCGCGAAGCCCTCGTTGAGCCACATGTCCTTCCAGGACGCGGGCGACACCGAGTTCCCGAACCACTGGTGCGCGATCTCGTGGACGAGGGTCTCCTCGTCGGGCGCGCCCGGGTAGACGGGTTTGGTCTGCGTCTCCAGCGCGTAGCCGAGGGTCTCCTGGGGCAGCACGATCGCACCGACGGTCGAGAAGGGGTACGGGCCGAAGCGGCGGCCGCCCCACTCCACCACCTCCGGCAGCCGCGCGAGCACCGGCGCCGCGGCCGCCGACTCCTCGGGCGCCACCGCGTTGTAGACGGGCACGCCCGACGCGGTCCGGCCGGTCGTCACCTTGAACTTCCCGACGGCGGCGGTCGCCAGGTAGCTCGCCATCGGCTCGGGGCTGTGCCAGGTGAACTCCGTACGCCCGTCGTCGGTGTCGGAGCGGGAGCGCAACTCGCCGTTGGAGACCGCCTCGTAGCCCTTGGGGACGGTGAGCGTGATGTCGTACGCGGCCTTGTCGCTCGGGTGGTGGTTGCCGGGGAACCAGCTCATCGACCCGACCGGCTCGCCCACCGCGACCGCGAACGCGCCGTCCTGCGAGGTGATCCAGCCCTCCTCGGAGGCGTCCGCGTCGATGATCGCCTTCGGCTTGCCGCCGTAGTCGATCTCCGTACGGAACACCTCGCCCTTCTTCAGGTCCTCGGCCGGGCGCACGGTCAGCTCGTTCCCCGTCCGGTTGAACCGGGCCCCGGCGCCCTGGACCCGTACGCCCTCGACCTTCAGGCCGCTGAGGTCCAGGTTGAAGGAGCTGAGCCCCTGCTCGGCGCGGGCGGTGATGACGGCCGTGGCGTCCAACTGCCCGTCATCGGGGTCGTAGTCGAGGTCCAGCTCGTAGTGCTCGACCTGGTAGCCGCCGTTGCCGGCCTTGGGGAAGTACGGGTCTCGCAGCCCCGACGCGCCCGGCCGGCCCTGCACGGTGCCACCCGTACACGCCGTGGTGAGGGCGAGCAGGGCGGCGAGGGCGGGGCCCGCGAGGCGGGAGAAACTGGAGGGACGGGAGGTACGGGAGAAAGCGCGGCGTTCCACCCTCCCGATCCTAAGCGGGCAGCCTCCGCAGACGGCGGGACCGGCCGCCGGGGGACCCCCGACGACCGGTTCCGGAACTGCTACTTGTCGAGGGCCTCGACACCGGCCTTGGCGTACTTCTCGTCCAGGTCGCCGCTCGGGGCGCCGGCCACGCCGATGCCCGCGACCGGGGCGCCCTTGAGCTGCACCGGGGTGCCGCCGCCCAGGAAGAGGGTGCCGGGGATGTCCTTCAGGTTCGGGGCCTGGGCGAGGCGGCCCACGAGCACCGAGGTCGGGGCGTTCCACGACACGGCCGTGAAGGCCTTGCGCTCCGCCGACTCGTAGGACTGCGGGCCCGCGCCGTCGCCGCGCAGCGTGACGATGGTGTTGCCGTTGCGGTCCACGACCGCGACCGTCACCTTCTGGTTCTCCTTCTCGGCGGCCTGCAGCGCGGCCTGCGCGGCGCGGGTGGCGGCGTCGATGGTCAGGTGCGTCGTGGTGGTGAAGTTCTTGTCGTTGTCCTTCTTCGCCGGGGCGGCCTGCTGTGCGGACGCGGCCTGCCCGGCGGTCGCCGGCGCGGCGGTGGCGCTGACGGCGCCGAAGGTCCCGGCGCCGAGCGCGACGACGAGGGCGGTACCGGTGAGAACGCGGGTGCGGGTCTTCATGTCTGCTGCTCCTGAGTGCGTCGGCCGAGTGGGCCGACTCGTCTTGGGTGGCTCGGCTTGGGTGGCTCGTCCTGTGTGGCTCGCCTGCTGTCCTGCTCTGCTCCAAGCCTGTGGCCGCATCCCCCTCCCACCCGTCCCCGTACCGGCTCGCGACGGCCAGCGCACCGGATGACCCGGGGGTCATCCGATCGGTTGATGCGGGTCCGCTCCACGGGGGTATTGGCTGGTCACGGCCGTGGCAGCAGCCCGGCGACGGCGCAGCGGGCGACAATGGACGCACGCCCCCACCCCAGGAGCCCCCGGTGAGCCACCCCGCGCGAAATCCAGACACCCGGGTGCTGGCAGCGGTCATGCACACCGCGTTCTTCCTGCTCCTCGGTGCTTCCGTGGCCCGCTTCCTGCTCCGCCACCCCGGCGAGCCGCGCACCCCGTGGATCATCGCCCTCAGCATCACCCTGGCGCTGCTGTACGTACTCGGCCCCGCGCTCGGCGCCGCGCCCACCCTGCGGCGGCTCCTGTGGCTCGGCCTGGTGGTCGCCGCCTGGGTGGTGCTGGTCGTGCTCGCGCCCAGCTTCGCCTGGTGCGCCGTACCGCTCTTCTACACGGCCCTGCGGACCCTGCCCCCGCGGGCGGCGATCGTCCTGGTCGCACTGCTCACGGTGTTCGTGGTGGCGGCCCAGCTCAAGCTGTCGAAGGCCTTCGACCCGAACCTCCTCGTGGCCCCGCCCGCGGTCGCCGCGCTCGCCACGGCCGTCTTCGTCCACATGGAACGCCAGGCCCAGGCCCAGCGGGCCCTGATCGACGACCTGATCCGCACCCGCCGGGAGCTGGCCGCCACCGAACGCCGCGAGGGCACCCTCGCCGAGCGCCAGCGGCTGTCCATGGAGATCCACGACACACTCGCCCAGCACCTGTCCAGCCAGCAGATGCTGCTCCAGGCCGCCGACCGCACCTGGGACACCGACCCGGGCACGGCCCGCGCGCACGTCCGCACCGCCACCGACATCGCGGCCCGCGGCCTGGCGGAGGCCCGCCGGCTGGTCCACGACCTGGCACCGCGCGAACTCGCGGGCGGCGCCCGCCTCGCGGACGCCCTGCGCGCGCTCGACGCGGGCCCGGGCATCGAGGTCCGCTTCCATCTGGAGGGCGCCCCGGTCCCGCTCCCGGACCGCGCGGAATCCGCGCTGCTGCGCATCGCCCAGGGCGCGCTGGCCAACGTCCGCGAGCACTCCGGAGCCCGGACGGCGGCCCTCACCCTCAGCTACCTGGGCGACCAGGTGGTGCTGGACATCGCGGACGACGGCCGCGGCTTCCACGAGCCCCGGGCCGCCACCGGGGAGCGCGGCCACGGCCTCCCGGCGATGCGCGCCCGCGTGCGCCAGCTGGGCGGCACCCTGACCATCGAATCCACCGCGGGAGAGGGCACCGTACTCTCGGCCGCGATCCCCCTGGACCCCCTGGAGCCCACCGGATGACGACGATCCTCCTCTGCGACGACCACGTGGTGGTGCGCGCCGGACTGCTGGCCCTGCTCGGCAGCGAACCGGACATCGAGGTCCTCGGCGAGGCCGGCAGCGGCGAGGAGGCGGTCGCCCTGGCCGCCAAACTCCGCCCCGACGTGGTCCTGATGGACCTCCAGCTGGGCGAGGGCATCGACGGCGTGGAGGCCACGCGCCGCATCACGGCGCTACCCGACCCCCCGCACGTGCTGGTCCTGACCACCTACGACACCGACGCGGACATCACCCGGGCCATCGGCGCGGGTGCGACCGGCTACCTGCTGAAGGCGGAGCGCCCCGAGGAGCTCTTCGCCGCGATCCACTCGGCGGCGGCGGGCCGCACCACGCTCTCCGCGCCGGTGGCCAGCCGCGTGATGGCCCACATGCGCGGCACCCGCCCGACCCTGACGGACCGTGAACTCGACATCCTGGGCCAACTGGCCCGCGGCCTCGGCAACCGCGACATCGCCCGCGCGCTGTTCATCAGCGAAGCCACGGTCAAGACCCACCTGGGCCGGATCTACGACAAGCTCGGCGTCGACACCCGCGCGGGCGCAGTGGCGGTGGCCAAGGAGCAACGCCTCCTCCCGTCCTGATCGGCGCACGATCCAGCCCCGCCGGCGTTTGAGGCACCGACCCAGCCCCACCGTCATCAGCGCACGATCCAGCCCCGCCGGCGTTTGAGGCGCGGGGTCCGGGGCGGAGCCCCGGGGAACGGCGGAAGGGTGGGGCGGGGAGCAGCTCCGCGCAGCGGCACCGACACGGCACCACCGGCACAGCCACCGGCACGGGCACCGCACGGCGGGATCCGGACAGCCGTGGCCGTTCTTCGGACAACCCCGCCGGGGTTCCTGTCAGTTCTTGTCGCAGACCTGCCAAACCAGCACCCCCCGGTGCCAGGCTCACTCGCGCCGCCACCCCGGCCACCGCGAAGGAGCCCGCGTGACCCACCCCACCCGCCTCGCCGTACTCCTCGGCACCGCCGCCGCCCTCACCGCCACCGCGGTCACGGCCAACGCAGCCACCCCCGGCCCGGCCACCGCACCGCAAACCCGCCTCGTGGTCCGCGCCACCGCGACCGACCCCGACGGCACCACCCACACCCGCTACGACCGCACGTACGCCGGCCTGCCCGTCCTCGGCGGCGACATCGTCGTCCACCAGCGCCCCGACGGCACCCGCACCACCACCGGCAACGACACCCCCATCACCCTCCCCCTCCCCAAGGCCACGACCGCACCCGGCGGGGCCACCCGCCAGGTCGTCTGGGCCGCCTCGGCCCCCGCCACCCTCGCCTGGGAGACCACCACCCGTACGACCCACCCCGACGGCACTCCGAGCGAGCTCCACACCGTCACGGACGCCCGTACCGGCGACACCCTCGCCACGTACGACACGGTCGCCGCCGGCACCGGCCACAGCCAGCACGCCGGGACCGTCCCGCTCACCACCCACTTCACCGGAAGCCTCTACCAGCTCCGCGACACCACCCGCGGAAACCAGCGCACCCTCGACGCCATGAACCAGCCCGGCGGCGGCACCCTCTTCACCGACCCCGACGACACCTGGGGCAACGGCACCCCCTCCAACCGCCAGACCGCCGGCGTCGACGCGCACTACGCCACCGCTGTGACCTGGGACTTCTACAAGGGAGTGTTCGGCCGCAACGGCATCCGGGGCGACGGCGTGGGCGTCATCTCCCGCGTCCACTACGGCAGCAACTACCCCAACGCCTTCTGGGACGGCACCTGCGGCTGCGCCAACTACGGCGACGACCCCGCCACCGGCAAGACCCTCGCCACCCTCGACATCGTCGGCCACGAACTCACCCACGGCGTGACCGCCAGCACCGCGAACCTCATGCTCACCGGCGAATCCGGCGCCCTCAACGAGGGCACCTCCGACATCCTCGGCACCGCCGCCGAGTTCTCCGCCGAGAACGCCACCGACGTGGGCGACTACCGCATCGGCGAGATGGTCTTCACCGGCGGCCTGCGCACCATGGACCGGCCCAGCCTCGACGGCCACTCCCGCGACTACTGGTCCCGCGACATCGGCGGCATCGACCCCCACGACGCCTCCGGCCCCGCCCGGCACTTCTTCTACCTCCTCGCCGAGGGCAGCGGCCCCAAGGTGATCAACAAGATCTCCTACGACTCCCCCACCTACGACGGCTCCAAGCTGCTCGGCATCGGCCGCGACGCGGCCACCCGCATCTGGTACCGGGCACTGACCCTCTACATGACCTCCACCACCAACTACGCCGGCGCCCGCCGCGCCACCCTCCAGGCCGCAGGCGACCTCTACGGCCCGTCCTCCGTCGAGGCCGGCCGCGTCGCCGCCGCCTGGACCGCCGTCAACGTCCGCTGACCCCGGCGCCCCCGCCCCGCCGGGGTGGGGGCGCGCCCGGCCCGCCCGTACCCGTGACACCATCGGGTACGTGCTCGACATCGGCTACTCCCTCTCCCGGCGCTTCCCGGACCCCCCGCAGACCGACTACCGCTCGGCGGACGTCCGGTCGCTGCGCCACGACCTGTTCTGCGGGGACGTCTACCTCGCCGACACCGACAAGGACCGGGAAGTCTCCACAGCCTGGGGATGGGTGCCCGTACTGGACTTCGCCTGGGCGCTGTGCGACATCGTCGAGCAGCTCGACCAGGACCCCCGCGGCAGCCGCTCCTCGAACCGCCAGTACGCCGAACTCGACTTCACCGAGTCCAGCGACCGCATGCTCTTCGAGCGCCGCTTCGGCTGGGTCGACATCGAGGCCGACTGGATGCCGCCGGAGGAGGACCCGCTGACCTTCAGCCACCGCCTGCTGCGCCGCGAAGCCCGCGACTTCCTGCACGACCTGATCGCCGACCTCGTGGACATGCACGACGGCCTCGCCGACAACCCCGTCATCTGGACCCTCCAGTCCCGCTTCCCCCGGGTCCCGGCCTAGGGGGTGTCCGACGGATGTCCGCGGCGTCGCGACGCCCGCCAGACACCCCCTGGGGCTGTCTGGGGTTACGGCGGCTACGGCTACGCCAGGACCCGGAGTCCCAGCTGCGCCGCCAGGGCCGGGGCGAGGTCGAAGAGCTGGCCCGGGCTGATCACCGCGCCGGACAGCGCCTCCACCCCGCGCGCGATGCCCAGCTCCGCCGCGCCGCGCAGGTCCACCTCCGACATCCGCGCCCCCGAGAACTCCGCGTCCCGCAGCACACAGTCCCGGAACTCCACCCGCTCCAGCACCGCGCCCCCGAAGTCCGGCTCCACCAGCACGCAGCCCTCGAAGACCACGTCCTTGAGCCGCGCCTCGCGCAGGTTCAGGTAGTCGATCTTGCCCCCGCGCACGAGCACCCGCTCCAGCGCCGCCCCGTGCAACTGCACCCCGCCCAGCCGGGCCTCCAGCAGCTCCACGTCCCGCAGCGAAGCCCCCGCCAGGTCGGTCCCGACCCCCCGCACGCCCTCCAGTACCGAGTCCATGAACCGCGCCTTGGCCAGCCCCGCCTCGTCCAGCGCGCAGCGCCGTACCGCGCAGTCCATGAACCGGGCGCCGATCCCCTCCTGTCCCGCCAGGTCCAGGTCCGCGAACTCCAGCCCGTCGTAGTCGCCGTCGGGCTCCAGCACGCCGCCGTCCCACACCTCGAGCACCGGCAGCCGCACCTCCGGCCGCCGAGCCGCCTTCACCGTCTGCTGCCGCCCGTTTCGCACCATTCCCCCATCGTGGCCCACCCCACTGACAGAGCCCCGCATCCCGCACCCTGCCCGCCCTTGACCTCAACCACGCTTCAGGCCGGAGCCTGGCCGCATGGACACCACGAAGAGCATGCGCGCCGTCCGTCTCCACGCCTTCGGCCCCGCCGAAAACCTCGTCCACGAGACCGCCGACACCCCCGTCCCCGGCCCCGGCCAGGTCCGCATCGCCGTCGCCGCCGCCGGCGTCCACCTCCTCGACACCGCACTGCGCCAGGGCATCCAGGGGCCCGCCCCCGCCCTGCCGCAGCTCCCCACCATCCCCGGCCGCGAGGTCGCCGGCACCGTCGACGCCCTCGGCCCCGGCACCGACCCCGCCTGGCTCGGCCGCCCGGTCGTCACCCACCTCGGCTTCGCCCCCGGCGGCTACGCCGAGTACGCCGTCGCCGCCGCCGACCGCCTGCACCCCATACCGCCCGGCCTCGACCCCGCCCAGGCCGTCGCCATGATCGGCACCGGCCGCACCACCCTCGGCATCCTCCAGTTCACCGATCTCGGACCGGACTCCGTGGCCCTCGTCACCGCAGCCGCCGGGGGCATCGGCACGCTGGTCGTCCAGTACGCCAAGAACGCCGGAGCCACCGTCATCGCCCTCGCCGGCGGCCCCGCCAAAGCCGCCCTCGCCACCGCCAACGGCGCCGACCTCGCCCTCGACTACACCCGCCCCGACTGGCCCGAAGCCGTCCGCGCCGCACACCCCCGGGGCGCCACGCACCTCTTCGACTCCGTCGGCGGCACGACCGCCCGCACCGCCCTCGACCTGCTCGCCCCCGGAGCCGACCACGTCGTCTTCGGCTGGTCCGGCGGCCCCGTCCCGCTCACCGAAGCCGACCGCGCCGACCTCACCGCCCGCGGCGTCACCACCATCGACGTCCTCGGCCCCGCCATGCTCCAGCGCGTCGGCGGCCCCGACCCCCTGCGCACCCTCGAAACCCGCGCCCTGGCCGAAGCCGCCGCGGGCCGCCTGCGCCCCGCCCTCCAGCGCTACCCCCTGGCCGAAGCCGCGACCGCCCACCACGCCCTGGAATCCCGAGCCACCACCGGCAAGGTCGTCCTCGAACCCTGAACCCGGCGGCTACGCCGAGGCCAGGGTCTTCAGGGGGGCGTCCGTCAGGCGGTAGACCGTCCACTCGTCCTGCGGGCGGGCGCCCAGGGACTCGTAGAACGCGATCGTCGGGGCGTTCCAGTTCAGCACCGACCACTCCAGCCGCTCGTACCCGCGCTCCACACAGATCCGCGCCAGCTCCGCGAGCAGCGCCTTGCCGTGGCCGCCCCCGCGCACGCCCGGGCGGACGTACAGGTCCTCCAGGTAGATGCCGTGCACCCCGCGCCACGTCGAGAAGTTGAGGAACCACACCGAGAAGCCGACGACCTCCCCCTCCTCGGACTCCGCGATGTGCGCGAACGCCGCGGGCCGCTCCCCGAAGAGCGCCTCCCGCAACTGCTCCTGCGTGGCCCGCGCTTCGTGCGGCACCTTCTCGTACTCGGCCAGCTCGCGGATCATGGACTGGATGGCGGGAACGTCTTCGACGACAGCGCTACGGATCATGCCCCGAGCGTACGACCGCCCGCCCACCCCCTCATCCCAATAGCAGCTGCGCCACCGCGACCTCGCGCTCCGGCAGTTCCTCCTGCCCCTGCTCGCCGTCCTCCAGCTCCCACAGGCAGTTCTGCAGCACCCGCCCCAGCGTCCACGCCCGCGCCCGGTCCCGGTCGCCGTCCAGACCCACCGCCTCCGTCAGCAGGTCGAACCGCCACCGCACCTCGTCCACCGCGAAGTTGTTGACCAGCGCCGGCAGCAGCTCGAACCCCGGATCGCCCGCGAGCGGCTTCGGGTCGATCGCCAGCCACGGCTCCCGCCCGCCCGCCAGCACGTTGTCGAAGTGCAGGTCCCAGTGCAGCAGCCGGTTCCCGGGCTCCCCCGCCACCTCCGCCACCGCCGCCGCGCAGTCCGACAGCAGCCGCCGCTCCCCCTCGTCCGCCAACAGCCCGAGGGCCTGCGGTACGCGCTCCAGCATCCCGGCCGCGATCCCCCCGAGCCCGCGCAGCCCGCCCGGAGCCGGCGCCGACGTCAGCCGGACCAGCAGCTCCCCGATCACCCGCACCGCCGCCCGCGAGTCCCGTACCGCCAGAGCCGACAGGTGCCGGCCCTCGTCCAGCCGCTCCAGCAGCAGCGTCCCCGTCGGCCCGTCGTGCTCCAGCAGCTCCACGCAGCCCCGCCCGCCCCACGCGCGCAGCGCGAGCGGCTCCCCCGCACTCTCCTCGTCCAGCGCCCCCAGCTTCAGCACCGCCGCCGTACCGTCCGCCCGCACCACCGGCAGCACCAGAGCCGTCATCCCGTGCATCACCGGCCCCGTCCGCCGCAGCGCCCACCGCTCCAGGAACTCCTCCGCCCGCGCCGGCAGCGCCGCGATGAACTCCCGCCCGGCAGCGCCGTTGTACTCCAGCTGCGCCCGTACCAGCTCGTCCGGAACGTCCTCGATGTCGATCACGCCCCGAGCCTACGACCGCCCGCCCCGGCACTAGGGGGGTGTCTGGCGGGCGTCGCGACGCCGCGGACATCCGTCAGCCCCCCCTAGGCAGCGCCGACCCCCGCCGCCTTCAGCGTCGCCGTGAACGCCCCCGCGTCGAACATCGAGCCGTCCTTCGCCCCCACCGGGCTCCCGTCCACCAGCACCAGCGGCGTACCCTGCGCCCCGGTCGCCTCGAAGCCCTTCTCGGCCTCGGCGACCCACTCCTCGTACGTCTCCTGCGACACCGCCTTGTCGAAGGCCTCGCCCCGCAACCCCGGCACCCGGTCCGCGATCCTGAGCAGGTGCTCGTCGGTGAACCGGCCCCTCGGCTGACTCGCGAACACCGCCGCGTTGTACTCCGCGAACTTCCCCGCGTCGACCGAGGCCCGCAGCGCGTTGACGGCCTTCACCGAGCCGCTCGCCCCACCCTGGTCCAGGAACGAAGCCAGCAGGTACTCGACCTTCACCCTGCCCTCGCCCGCCAGCTTCAGCAGCGCCTCGCCACCGGCCCCCTCGAACTTCGCGCAGGCGCCGCACCGCGGATCCACCAGCACCTGCGCCGTGTGCGGCGCGTCCGGCTGCCCGACCACGACCTTCGCCCCGTCCACCTTCGCCGGCAGCTTCGCCAGCCGGTCCGCGATCGGGCTGGTCCGCACCTCGGCCGTGGCGTCGGCGGCGGCCGACTTCGCCTCCCCGCCCGCCCCGCAACCGACGACGGCCCCGCCCAGCAGCGCGGCCGCCGCCACCGCCGCGACCGCGTGCCCTGCCCTACGTATGCGCACCATTCCCGAACCTCTCACCCAAAACAGAACAAAATGCCCCGCCCCACCCTAAGGACCGGATCGCCCCGCCCGCATCGGCCATCCGGCCACCCTTCCCACCCCGAAACCCGACACCACGCCGCTGGACACCCCTCCGAAACCGGGTGTAGCAACTCCCCCATGACGATCAACGGCGGCATTTCCTTCTGGTACGCGACGGACAAGACCGCCGACCACCCGCCCCGCGCCCCCCTCACCGGCGACTCCACCGCCGACGTCGTCATCGTCGGCGGCGGCTACACCGGCCTGTGGACGGCCTACTACCTCAAGCGCTCCGCCCCCGACCTCCGCGTCACCGTCCTGGAGCAGAAGTTCTGCGGCTACGGCGCCTCCGGACGCAACGGCGGCTGGCTCTACAACGGCATCGCCGGCCGCGACCGCTACGCCCGCCTCCACGGCCACCAGGCCGCCCAGCGCCTCCAGCGGGCCATGAACGACACGGTCACCGAGGTCATCGACGTAGCGGCCAAGGAGGGCATCGACGCCGACATCCGCCGCGGCGGAGTCCTCGAAGTCGCCCGCACCCCCGCCCAGCTCACCCGCCTCAAGGCCTTCCACGCCGCCGAGCTCGCCTTCGGCGAGAGCGACCGCGAGCTCTACGACGCCCCCACCACCCGCGCCCGCATCGACATCGCCGACGCGGTCGGCTCCAGCTGGACCCCGCACGGCGCCCGCATCCACCCCCTCAAACTGGTCAAGGGTCTGGCGGCCGCCTGCGAGGGCCTCGGCGTGGTCATCCACGAATCCACACCCGTCACCGAGATCGCGCCCCGCCGCGCCGTCACCCCGTACGGGACGGTCCGCGCACCCCACGTCCTGCGCTGCACCGAAGGTTTCACCGCCGCCCTCAAGGGCCAGAAGCGCTCCTGGCTCCCCATGAACTCGTCCATGATCGTGACGGCTCCCCTGCCCGCCTCGACCTGGGCCCAACTGGGCTGGTCGGACGCCGCCACCCTCGGCGACATGGCCCACGCCTACATGTACGCCCAGCGCACCGCGGACGACCGCATCGCCCTCGGCGGCCGCGGGGTCCCGTACCGCTACGGCTCGCGCACCGACAACGACGGCCGCACCCAGCCCGCCACGATCGAGGCCCTGACCGACCTCCTGACCTCCTTCTTCCCGGTCCTCGCCGGTACGGAGATCACCCACGCCTGGTCCGGCGTCCTCGGCGTACCCCGCGACTGGTGCGCCACCGTCACCCTCGACCGCGCCACGGGCCTCGGCTGGGCCGGCGGCTACGTCGGCTCCGGCGTCGCCACCGCCAACCTCGCCGCCCGCACCCTGCGCGACCTGGTCCTCGAAGACACCACGGAGCTGACCGACCTCCCCTGGGTCAACCACCGCGTCCGCCGCTGGGAGCCGGAGCCGCTGCGCTGGCTCGGCGTCCAGGCCCTGTACGCCGCCTACCGCGAGGCCGACCGCCGCGAGGCCGCCACCCACACCCCGACGACGACCCCCCTGGCCCGCCTGGCGGACCGCGTCTCGGGCCGCCACTGACAACGAAGCGGAAGGCTCCGGGTGATCACCCGGAGCCTTCCGCCGCTGCATGGATCCTCATGGCCAACAACCCGCTGACCTGGGACGGAGCCCCCTGTCGGATTCGAACCGACGACCTACGCATTACAAGTGCGTTGCTCTGGCCGGACTGAGCTAAGGAGGCACAACACCACCCGCAAACCCACTGCGCGTGGAGCCGCCATCACTCTACACAGCACGCGATTCCCCGAGCCATCACGTTAAAGGGCACCCCCCTCGGCATTTGCCGTGCCTGCGGGGGCTGACAGACGGCGGCCCGGCGGGTAGCGTCGGGCGGAGTCCGGTTGACTGGACTAGACCTTCCACTCGGATCGTCCGGCACGTTCCTGCCGGTAGAAGGGATTCACCACCATGGCTTCTGTCACTTTCGACAAGGCGACCCGTCTGTACCCCGGCGGCGACAAGCCCGCCGTCGACCAGCTGGAGCTGGAGATCGAGGACGGCGAGTTCCTCGTCCTCGTCGGCCCCTCCGGCTGCGGCAAGTCCACCTCGCTGCGCATGCTCGCCGGCCTGGAGGACGTCAACGGCGGCGCCATCCGCATCGGCGACCGCGACGTCACGCACCTGCCGCCCAAGGACCGGGACATCGCGATGGTGTTCCAGAACTACGCGCTCTACCCGCACATGTCCGTCGCCGACAACATGGGCTTCGCGCTCAAGATCGCCGGCGAGGACAAGGCCACCATCCGCAAGAAGGTGGAGGACGCGGCGAAGATGCTCGACCTCACCCAGTACCTCGACCGCAAGCCCAAGGCCCTCTCCGGCGGCCAGCGCCAGCGCGTCGCCATGGGCCGCGCGATCGTGCGCAAGCCGCAGGTCTTCCTGATGGACGAGCCGCTGTCGAACCTCGACGCCAAGCTCCGCGTGTCCACGCGCACCCAGATCGCCGCGCTCCAGCGCGACCTCGGCATCACCACCGTGTACGTCACCCACGACCAGGTCGAGGCCATGACCATGGGCGACCGCGTGGCCGTGCTCAAGGACGGGCTGCTGCAGCAGGTCGACACCCCGCGCAACATGTACGACCGTCCCGCGAACCTCTTCGTCGCCGGCTTCATCGGCTCCCCGGCCATGAACCTGGTCGAGGTCCCGATCACCGACGGCGGCGTGAAGTTCGGCGACAGCGTGGTCCCGGTGTCGCGCGAGGCGCTGTCGGCCGCCGCCGACGCGGGCGACCGCACCGTGACCGTGGGCGTGCGCCCCGAGCACTTCGACATCGGCGACACGGGCGGTCTGACGATCACCGTGAACGTCGTCGAGGAGCTGGGCGCCGACGGGTACGTCTACGGCTCCGCGGCCTCCGCCGAGGGTTCGCAGGACATCGTGGTCCGCGTGGGCGGCCGCCAGGTGCCCGAGAAGGGCTCGACCCTGCACGTGGTCCCGCGCGCCGGTGAGATCCACGTCTTCTCGACCTCCTCCGGGGCCCGCCTGTCCGGCTGATCCCCGGCGGATCTCCGGCCGGTGCCCGGCCGGTGCCCGAACGACCTCGGGCATCGACGCGAAGGGGCGCTCCCTCAAGGGGCGCCCCTTCGGCGTGAGTTACGCAGATCGGGCCATTCGGCCCCTCTCGTCAACCCTTAATTCGAAAAGCCACGTCGAACCATCCCCCGACCGGGTGACTAAATGTCGCCAAATCTTCACCGAGCGCTACTCTCGCCCTCGTGACCCACACTGCCCGCCGTATCGGCCGTTCCCTCGCCCTGGTCCTGCCCGTCGTCCTGGTCCTGTCCGGGACCCTCGCGGTCACCATGGTCCCCTGGGCGGACAATTCCCCCTCCCAGATCCTGACCGCCTCCGCCGAGGACGTCTCCGTCCCCGCGAAGCCGCGCGCCGCACAGGACGTGGTCCGCGACCAGCTGCTCAGTGAGCTCCAGCGGGGAGAGCAGCCGGGTGACGTCCTCACCCACCTCCAGCAGGAGGTGGACCGGCGGCCGTCGCTCGCCGAGCACTGTGTGGGCATCGCACGGGCCCTGGGCCGGGCGGCAGTTGACGCGTACGGGCCGACGAAGGCCCAGTCCTTCGCCCGTCCGGTGTGCGACACCTCGTACGCCTCGGGTGTCGCCTCCATGGGCTGACCCGCCTCCCTACGCTGGCCGGCATGACCGACGCCGATCCCGCGCCCCCCGCGACCTCCGCAACTCCCGCGCCCTCCGCATCCGGATCCGCCTCCCCCGCAGCCGCGTTCCCGGCCTCCCCCGCCCAGGCAGTCGTCCTGGCGGGGGGCCAGGGTTCGCGGCTGCGGCCGTACACGGACGACCGTCCGAAGCCGATGGTGGAGATCCCGGGTACGGGGACGCCGATCATCGGGCACCAGCTGGCATGGCTGGCCGCCGAGGGGGTGACCGACGCCGTGGTGTCGTGCGGGCACCTCGCGGAGGTGCTCCAGGAGTGGCTGGCGCGGGCCCCGTTGCCGCTGCGCGTGACGACGGTGGTGGAGGGGGAGCCCCTGGGTCGCGGCGGCGGGCTCAAGTACGCCGCGCGGCACCTGCCGTACCCGCAGCGGCCCTGGTTCGCGACGAACGGGGACGTGTGGACGCGCTTCCCGCTGCGCGAGATGGCCGATTTCCATGCGGAGCGGGGCGCGACGGCGACGCTGGCGCTGGCCCGGCCGCGGATTCCGTGGGGGGTGGTGGAGACCGATGAGTACGGGCACGTACTGGACTTCATCGAGGCGCCGCCCTCGCCCTATCTGATCAATGCCGGCGTGTACGTCTTCGGCGCCGAATTCGCGTCCCTGCTCCCGGATTTGGGGGACCACGAGCGTACGACCTTCCCCCGGCTGGCGCGGGAGCGGCGGCTGGCGGGCTTCCCACTGCCCCAGGGGGCCTACTGGCGGGCTATCGACACGGCGAAGGACCTGACCGAGGCCGCACGGGAGTTGGCGGCGCACAGGGCCTCCTGAGGCTTCGGGCGGGAGTCCGCACAGGCCTCCGGATACGCGGACGGGCCCGGCACGCTGGTGGCGTACCGGGCCCGGACGGGAGGGGCGGAAGGCGGGGCTTCAGCCGAGGAGGCCGCCGACCAGGCCGGGCTTCTTCGTCGGCGTGCCCCCGCCGGTGGTGCTCGAAGAGGCGGGCGGCTGCTGGGGGGTGGACTGGCGCGGGGTGCTGCGGGGGCTCTGGCCGCCGCTGGTGCCGCGGGTGGCGGTGGGGGACTCGGCGCCGGTCCCGGCGGTCTCGCGGGAGGTCGAGCCGCTGGTGCTCTTGCCGGTGGCCTTCGCGGCCGGCGAGGAGGCTCCGGCGGAGGGCTGGGCGGCGGGCTTGGAGGCGGGCGGCTGCGAGGGCTGCTGCCGGGCGGGGGTGGGCGGCAGCGGCCGGCCGGGGAGGTAGTTGCTCGGGTCCTGTCCGGGGCCGGGGACGGTGACGACGGTGGTGGAGCGGACGGCGCCGCCGAGGAGCGAGCCGACGAGCAGGGTCAGACCGCAGACGACGGTGGCCATGACGGCCCCGCGGCGCAGGACGCGCCGGCGCAGCCGCCAGATCTCGGAGCGGGGGCCGAGGGTGCGCCAGGCCTCGCCGGCGAGGCGTCCGTCGAGGGAGTAGACGGGGGCCCCGGCGATGATCAGCGGGCTCCAGGCGGCCAGGTAGATGATGTCGGGGGCGTCGTAGGCGGGGACGGTCTTCCAGCTCACGGTCATGAGCAGGGCGGCGGACAGCAGTGCGCCGAAGCAGGCGGCGAAGCGCTGCCAGAGGCCGAGGACGGTCAGGACGCCGACGGCGACCTGGAGGAAGGCGACGGTCAGGCCGGCCCCGACGGGGTGGGCGAGGGCGAAGTCGCGCAGCGGCTCGGCGAGCGCCCAGGGGTGCAGGGTGTGCAGCCAGGTGACCATGGAGCCGCGCTCGCCGCCGTCGAAGTAGACGGGGTCGCACAGCTTGCCCATGCCGGCGTAGATGGAGATGAAGCCGAGGAAGACGCGCAGCGGGAGCAGCACGACGCCGAGGTTCATGCGGCGGCCGGGGTAGTAGGAGGCCTGGCCGCGCGCTTCGGACGCGGCGCGCCGGGACTCCGTACCGGCTCCCCCGCCCCCGCCCGGGTGCGCGGCTTCGTACGGGAGGTCCCGTACGGCGGCCAGGCGGCGGGTCTCGTCGGGGTCGCCGTAGGTCCGCTGGCCGATGACGGTCGGCGTGGCGAGGGTGTCGTCGGCGAGGTCGTGCACGAGGTCGATGCGCGGGATGACCTGCGTGTCCCCGCCGTCGAACTCCTCATGGCCCCTGCTGTTGTCACGTACGGCCTGGAGCAGGCCGCCCGTCGCGGCGGCGTCGCCCGGGGCGGACTTGCCGCTCCAGACGACGGGGCGGCGGCGGCCGGCTCCGGCTCCGGCTCCGACGGCGGCTGCCGCGAGCGCTCCGCCGAGGGCGGGTACGCGCGCGGGGGCGCCTGCGGGCTTGGGACGCGCGCTCGGGCTCGGTGCGAGCCGCACGCGGAAGCTGGCGTGGTTGACGATGACCTGTGCGGGGTCGCACGGCACCTTGACCATGCTCAGCGCGGGCTGGTCGTCGAACCCTGGCGTTCTGGTGTCCACACTCATCTAACCGAGTGATGGGTGTTTAGGACACTGCCTTGACATCAAGGATGTGTCCGAGACCCGTCAAGATCCAGCCATCTCCCCCCGGCAGAAAGGTTGTTCGGGCGGCCTGTCGGTAGCTGATGTGAGAATCAAGGCAGTTGAAGCAAGAGGGGGACACCGGGGATGACCGACCGCGCGCACAACCAGCTCGTCTTTGGCGATCTCACGGACTATCCCGTGATGTCGCAGGCTCTCGACAACCAGTGGCTGCCCGCGGATCTCGCCGGATCCCGGCAGCGGGCGAGCGCACAGGCCGGACCCTCGACCGAGGCCGTGGCGGCCGGGGCGGCGGAGCTGCGGCGCTCGCTGGCGAACAGCGGGACCCTGGTCGTCAACCGGGCGTTCTTGCTCAACAACGAAGCCCTGTACGCGAATTACCTGCCGACGGCCGAACCGACCGAGCGGGCCGCCTTCGCCCAGTTGCTCAACCGTCGGGCGCTGGTGCCGTACCTGTACATGGAGCGGGAGGCCGCGGCCGAATTCAGCTGGGGGCACGACCGGACCGTGAGCTCGGCCTGGCAGCGGATGGTGACGGACGAGTCGGACCCCGGGCTGGTGCGCTTCGACTGGGACGACGAGACCAACCGCGAGCGGGCCGGGCAGGTGGGCAACTTCTTCTCGCGCGAGCTGTCCGGACTGCGGCGGCTGCCGGCGCCGGTGCTGGCCGAGAACCTGGGCATCCCGCTGGAACAGGCGCAGGCCATGCGCGAGGGCATCCTGAAGGACCTGTACTTCTGGGCGGGCGAGCAGGACAACGACCGGGACATCACGCGGCAGGCGGTCTACGAGCGGTTCCTGACCCGGCCGGGCACCCAGCCGCACGAGAACCTGCTGCGCGAGGGCGACCACATCGTGCCCGCGAAGCAGCTGATCGACCTGCTGTACAGCCTGGGCGTGCCGAAGGCGAGCGGGCTGATCTCGCTGACCCCGCCCGACTCGCCCCCGCGTTCGACGCTCCAGGAGCTGCGGGAGGACAGCCGGCCGGCCGCCGACGATCCCGAGAGGATCGGGCTGCTGCTGCGGGACCTGTTCGCCGACGACCTGCACCGGGCGGTGGACGGGCCCAATTCGTACGCCGGGCTGTCGCTGGCCGACATCGTGCGGCTGCGGCGCGAGGAGGAGTGGCGCTCGTACATCGACGCCCTGGACGGGTTCGTCCGCGGCGGGTTCCGGGACGGGCGGCTGCCCTCGCCGGAGGAGTTCGCCGCGCACACGCGGGACGTGGCGCGGTTCCATGCGCGGATGCTGCGTACGGCGCGCAAGACGAGCGCCTCGCGCGGCGGGTTCACCCGGGAGATCAGCACGGTCCTGATCCTGGAGTCGTCCGGGATCGCGCTGCAGGTGGGCGCGGGCGAGGACGTGTCGCTGCTGGCGGGGTCGCTGCAACTGCTGACGGCGGCCGCCGGGGTGCTGACCGTACGCCTGCAGTTCCGGGACAAGGGCCGCAAGGGTTCCGGGCTGCGCGGCGGCCTCGGGCACAGCGTGACCCTGCCGTCGCTGCGGCTCGGCAGCCTGCGCAACGACTGGCAGACCATCCTGCGGGTATATGGCGGCCAGGTGGCGGTGAGCGCCGACACCGGCCGCAGGCGCTCGGCCGACCAGCAGGCGGCCGTGTAGTCCCGGCGTGCCACGGCGGGCGGACTTCGAACCACACGGGGAGAGCATGAGCGGGACGGGCGGAGTCGAGGGGTACGAGCGCCTGCGCGCGCAGCGGCCGGAGCTGTTCCGCAACGACCCGGAGGGGATCGAGATCCTGACCGACCCGGGGGCGGTCGCGGCGGCGGGCGGGGTCCTCTACCAGGACCGGTACCTGACGCTGCTGCGCGACCCGGTGCGGTTCCCGGACGGCCGGGAGGGGACGTACCTGCGGGCGCTGAGCGCGACCGCCGAGCCCGGGTCGGTGGTGCTGCCGCTGCTCGGCGGCCGGGTGGTGCTGATCGAGCACTACCGGCACGCGCCGCGCTCGTGGCAGTGGGAGATCCCGCGCGGCGCCGGCACCCGCGGCCTGACGGGCGAGCGGAACGCCGCGAAGGAGCTGCACGAGGAGGTGGGCGCCGAGGCGCTGGAGCTGATCCCGCTCGGAGTGGTGCACCCGGACAGCGGGATGATCGGGGACAGCGTGCGGCTCTTCGCGGCGCACATCGACTCGGTGGGGGCGCTGGCGACCGGCGAGGGCATCCGCGGGACGCTCGTGGTGACCTTCGCGGAGGCGGAGGCGATGGTCGCGGACGGCCGGATCACCGACGCGTTCACGATGGTCGCGCTGCTGCGGGCCCGGCTGGCGGGCCTGGCGGACTGAGAGCCGGGGCCGGATCGCCGGCGGGGCCCTGGTGGGCGGCCCGCCGGCGTCCGGCTACGGGTGTCAGGTGCGCGGGGCCCCGGCGCGGCGGCGGGCCGCCTCGTAGAGCACGACGCCCGCGGCGACACCGGCGTTCAGCGACTCGGCGCCGCCCGGCATCGGGATGCGGACGAGGTAGTCGCAGTTCTCGCCGACGAGGCGGCCGAGGCCCTTGCCCTCGGAGCCGATGACGATGACGACGGGACCGGCCAGCGCCTCCAGCTCGTGGACCTCGTGCGTGCCCTCGGCGGCGAGGCCGACGATGGTCATGCCTTCCTTCTTGTAGTCCTGGATCGCGCGGGTCAGGTTGGTGACGCGCGAGACCGGGGTACGGGCGGCAGTGCCCGCCGAGGACTTCCAGGCGCCGGCGGTCATGCTGGCGGCGCGGCGCTCGGGGACGACCACGCCGTGGCCGCCGAAGGCGGAGACGGAGCGGATGATCGCGCCCAGGTTGCGCGGGTCGGTGATGCCGTCGAGGGCGACGATGAGGGGGTCCTCGCCGTTGTCGTACGCGGCGGCGGTGAGCTCGTCCGGGAGCGCGTACTCGTACGGCGGGACCTGGAGGACCATGCCCTGGTGGTTGAGCCCGTTCGTCAGCCGGTCGAGCTCGGGGCGCGGGGCTTCCATCAGGTTGATGTTGCCGCGCTCGGCCGCGAGCTGGAGGGCTTCGCGGACGCGCTCGTCGTTGTCGATGAACTGCTGGACGTACAGCGTGGTGGCGGGGACGCCGTCGCGCAGCGCCTCGAAGACCGGGTTGCGGCCGACGACCATCTCGCTGGTGCCCTTGGGGCCGCCGCGGCGCGGGGCCGGGCGGCGCTTGGCGGCCTGGCGGGCCATGGCGTTGGCGATGCGGTTCGCCTTGTGCTTCTTGCGGTCCTCGGCCTTGGGCGTGGGGCCCTTGCCTTCCAGGCCCTTGCGCCGCTGGCCACCGCTGCCGACCGTCGCGCCCTTCTTGTTGGACGTGCGGCGGTTCCTGCGCTGGCTGTTCCCGGCCATGACCTCTACCTGTTTTCGTTTGGTGCTGCGATATGTACGTATGAAGAGTGTGCCGCCCTCAAGGCCGGGCGGCACAGTCGGACTGCTCCGGGTGCCGGGGGCTCAGCGGGGGCCGAGCGTCCAGCGCGGCCCCGACGGGCTGTCCTCGATGACCAGACCCGACTGCTGGAGCTGGTCGCGGATGGCGTCGGCGGTCGCCCAGTCCTTGCGGGCGCGGGCGGACTCGCGCTGCTCCAGGACGAGGCGTACGAGGGTGTCGACGGCGCCGTGGAGGTCCTCGCCGCGGTCGGCCTCGCCGGCCCAGTGGGGGTCGAGGGGGTCGAGTCCGAGGACGCCCAGCATGGCCCGTACCTCCGACAGGCGGGCGATGGCCTCTTCCTTGTCGTCGGCGGCGAGCGCGCTGTTGCCCTGGCGGACGGTGGTGTGGACGATGGCGAGCGCCTGCGGGACGCCGAGGTCGTCGTCCATGGCCTCGGCGAAGGCGGGCGGTACCTCGGCGGCCGGCTCGACGGTCTTGCCGGCCTTCTCGATGACGCGCTGGACGAAGCCCTCGATGCGCGCGAAGGCCGACTCGGCCTCGCGCAGCGACTCCTCGCTGTACTCGATCATCGAGCGGTAGTGCGGGGTGCCGAGGTAGTAGCGCAGGACGATGGGGCGCCACTGCTTGACCATCTCGGAGACGAGGACCGAGTTGCCGAGCGACTTGGACATCTTCTCGCCGGACATGGTGACCCAGGCGTTGTGGAGCCAGTAGTTCGCGAAGTCGTCGCCGAAGGCCTTGGCCTGGACGATCTCGTTCTCGTGGTGCGGGAAGATCAGGTCCAGCCCGCCGCCGTGGATGTCGAAGGCGCTGCCCAGGTACTTGTGGGCCATGGCGGAGCACTCCAGGTGCCAGCCGGGACGGCCGCGGCCCCACGGGGTGTCCCAGTCGGGCTCGCCGGGCTTGGAGGCCTTCCACATGGCGAAGTCGCGCGGGTCGCGCTTGCCGGTGATGCCCTCCTCGGAGGGCTGGCGCAGGTCGTCGATGTTCTGGTTCGACAGCTGGAGGTAGTCCGGGTACGAGCGCACGTCGAAGTAGACGCTGCCGTCGGCCTCGTAGGCGTGGCCGCGCTCGATGAGGGTGCGCATCATCTCGATCATCTCGGGGACGTGACCGGTGGCGCGGGGCTCGTACGTGGGCGGCAGGCAGCCCAGCGCGTTGTAGCCGTCGTTGAAGGCGCGCTCGTTCTCGTAACCGATGGACCACCAGGGGCGGCCCTGTTCGGCGCCCTTCGCGATGATCTTGTCGTCGATGTCCGTGACGTTGCGGATGAAGGTGACGTCCTGGCCGCGGTAGGCGAACCAGCGGCGCAGGATGTCGAAGTTCAGGTACGAGCGGACGTGCCCGATGTGCGGTGCGGCCTGCACGGTGGCGCCACAGAGGTAGATCGAGACACAGCCCGGCGTGAGCGGGACGAAATCGCGGATCTGCCGGGCGCTGGTGTCGTACAGGCGAATAGTCACGGCATCCAGGGTAGTGGGCCTCCGGCAGTGCCCCGCGACCCTTTCGGGACGCGGGGTGCGATTGTTTTCCGAGCGGTTGCGCTCAGGCGGGGTTCGTCCGGTACACCAGGGCGGTGGCGATGGCCGCGAGGCCTTCGGCGCGGCCCGTGAGGCCGAGTCCGTCGGTGGTGGTCCCGGAGACGGAGACGGGGGCGCCCGCGGCCGCGGCGAGCGCCTTCTGCGCCTCCTCGCGCCGCTTGCCGATCTTGGGGCGTACGCCGATCACCTGGATCGCGATGTTGCCGATCTCGAAGCCCTCGGCCCGTACGATCCGGGCGGCCTCGGCCAGCAGGGTGACACCGGCGGCGCCGGACCACTCGGGGCGGGAGGTGCCGAAGTGCGCGCCGAGGTCGCCGACACCGGCGGCGGAGAACAGCGCGTCGCAGGCGGCGTGCGCGGCGACGTCGCCGTCGGAGTGCCCGGCGAGCCCGTCCTCCCCCTCCCACAGCAGCCCGGCGCACCACAGCTCGCGGCCGGTCTCGAAGGCGTGCACGTCGGTGCCGATGCCGACCTGCGGAATCAGCGGGGCCTGCGGCGGAGCGGCGGAGCTAGTACGCATCGGTGGCCCTCCTGCGGGCGAGTACGGCCTCGGCGAGGACCAGGTCGAGCGGGCGGGTGACCTTGAAGGCCTCTTCGTGGCCGGGAACCACCATGACGGTGATGCCGAGCTGTTCCACCATTCCGGCGTCGTCGGTGGCGCCGTCGCCGTTGACGGCGACCTTCTCGTGCGCGCGCACCAGGGTCGCGCGGTCGAAGCCCTGCGGGGTCTGGACGGCGCGCAGCCGGGCCCGCTCGGGCGTGGCGACCACCGGTTCGGGCTCGCCGGGCCTGGCGGGCTCGACCTCCTTGACGGTGTCGGCCAGCGGCAGCCCCGGCACCACGGCCGGGGCGCCGTCGCGTACGGCTTCGACGACGGAGTCGACGGTGTCCACGGGGACGAGCGGGCGGGCCGCGTCGTGGACGAGTACGGAGGTGACGTCCGCCGGGAGGGCGTCCAGGCCGGCGCGCACGGACTCCTGGCGGGTCTCCCCGCCGGGGACGACCAGGATCTCGGTGCGGTCGGGCAGGGCGTGCTCGTCCAAGAGGTGGCGCACCTCGGCGGCCCCGTCGGACGGGGCGACGACGACCACGAGGGACACGGCCCGGGAACGGGCCATGGCGCGGACGGCGTGGATGAGCATGGGGGTGCCGCCCAGGGTGCGCAGGGCCTTGGGGGCGCCGGGACCGAGGCGTACCCCGCGGCCGGCGGCCGGGATCACCGCGGCGGTGCGGTGGAGGCGCGATTCGTCAGACATCAGTAGCTCCGAGCCAGGTTTGTGACTTCGGCCGACATGGGTATGGCCTGAAGGGTGCCGGGTGCGACGCCCTCGCCCCTTCCGTGACGACCGGTCGAGTCGGCTGCCCGGACCCGGCACGCCAGTGGTGGGTGCGAAAAGTGCGGAAAAAGTTTTTGGGTACAGACATGCCGCAGCGCCCGGCAACAGCCCTCTCGTGGAGGAGAGGGCTTGTCATCGGGCACCGCGGCACAACTGCATTTACACCGTGCGACTGAACGGCCTCTCGCGTCAGGACGCGAGCACCTCGTCGAGGAGGGCCTCGGCCTTGTCCTCGTTGGTGTTCTCGGCGAGCGCGAGCTCGCTCACCAGGATCTGGCGCGCCTTCGCGAGCATGCGCTTCTCACCCGCGGACAGCCCGCGCTCACGCTCACGACGCCACAGGTCACGCACCACTTCGGCGACCTTGATGACATCGCCAGAAGCGAGCTTCTCCAGATTTGCCTTGTAGCGCCGGGACCAGTTCGTCGGCTCTTCTGCATACGGTGCACGAAGCACCTCGAAGACCCGGTCCAGCCCGTCCTGGCCGACTACGTCGCGAACGCCGACGAACTCCGCATTGTCCGCAGGCACACGAACCGTCAGGTCGCCCTGGGCGACCTTGAGCACCAAGTAGGTCTTGTCCACGCCTTTGATCTGGCGAGTTTCGATGGCCTCGATCAGCGCGGCCCCGTGATGGGGATAGACCACGGTGTCGCCAACCTTGAACGTCATGTGACAGGTACCCCTTCCGTGGCTATCCAGGGTAACACGAGAACCGACTGTTATGAATGGCGTTTTCGCAGGTCAGGGCACATCTCGGGGCTTGACAACAGCAACACGAACGTGCTGCGGAGGGCTCCGGGAAGGGGGTATTCGCAGGTCGGAGGCGCTGCGCGGACCACCCGAAACGACCGCGCCGCGGCCGGCGGACTGCCGCGCCAACGTGACGTACGTCCCGATTTGCCGGTTTCGAAGCCGGAAAACCGAACTACTCCGTTCGACTGGCGACCACCCGTACGGAGCGGGTTCCGGCCCAATCCTGAATTGATCACGGGGCGGCGTTCGAAGGAATCCGGGAATTGATCACCCGGCGGCCCGCGCACGATATGCGAGCGGCACATGAACGGCACGCGGAATGCAAGATCGGGTAGCCGCGGCACGGCCGCCCGTGTGCTGCGGAGGGTCGGGTGCGGGGGCGGGGCGGCGGCTCGGTAACCTAAGCGCGCTGACACACCCTTAGGGCGGCTTTACCTCGGCCGTTCCAGGGGGCACTCCCAGCGGAAGCTGGGGGAGTCCATCCTTCCGTCCCGTACGTCCAAGGAGTTGCCGCCGCCGTGAGCCGCAGCCTTCGACGCGGTGCCCTCGCCGCCACCGCCGTCGTGTTCTCGATCGCCTCGTTGGCCGCATGCGGTGCGGGCAAGGACGCTCAGACCCTCCAGATCAAGCCGGACAACGCCGCCGTCACCAAGGGCGACATCAAGGTCCAGAACGCGCTCGTGGTCACCCAGGCCAAGCTGGACGCGAAGGGCCCGGCCGCCGTGACGGCGACGCTCTTCAACGCCGGCACCAAGGAGCAGACGCTCGACGCCATCACCCTCCCGGGTGGCAAGGGCAAGGTCGTGCTGAAGCCCGCCGCCGGGGCGAGCAAGGTCATCGTGCCGGCCGGCGGGTCCGTGGTGCTCGGCGGCAAGGGCAACGCCTCCGCCGTGATCGAGTCCGGCCGCGAGGCCGTCGAGGACGGCAACGCGCAGAAGGTCGTCTTCCAGCTGAGCTCCACGGGCGACGTGGAGCTGGAGGCCTTCGTCGTCCCCGCCTCCGGCATGTACTCCGGCTTCGGCCCGACCGAGGCGCCCCCGGCCGCCGGCGCCACCCCGTCGGGCAGCCCCTCGGGCACGCCGTCGGGTTCGCCCTCCGGCTCGCCGTCGGGCACGCCGTCCGGCTCCGCTTCGGGTGCGGGCAGCCACGCCGGGTCCCCCTCGGGCAGCCCGTCCGGCTCGGCCTCCACGGGCACCGGCCACTGAGGCACGCAGCAGCGTAAGAACGTATGAGGAAGGGCCCCCATCCGCACCGCGGGTGGGGGCCCTTCCTCGTGCCGGTCGGGCTGCGGCGGTCTACGGCTCGAACTTGTAGCCGAGGCCGCGGACCGTGACCAGGTAGCGCGGCGCGCCCGGGTCGGGCTCGATCTTGGCGCGCAGGCGCTTGACGTGGACGTCGAGGGTCTTGGTGTCACCGACGTAGTCGGCGCCCCAGACCCGGTCGATCAGCTGCATGCGGGTCAGTACGCGGCCCGCGTTGCGCAGCAGCATCTCCAGCAGGTCGAACTCCTTCAGCGGGAGGTCCACCTTGGCCCCGGCGACGGTGACCACGTGGCGGTCGACGTCCATCCGTACGGGCCCGGCCTCCAGGGCCGCCGGGGTGACCTCCTCCGGCTCGCCGCGGCGGCGCAGGACCGCGCGGATGCGGGCGACCAGCTCCCGCGAGGAGAAGGGCTTCGTGACGTAGTCGTCGGCTCCTATCTCCAGCCCGACGACCTTGTCGATCTCGCTGTCCTTGGCGGTCACCATGATGACGGGGACGTTGGAGCGGCCGCGCAGCTGCCGGCAGACCTCCGTACCGGGCAGACCGGGGAGCATCAGGTCGAGGAGGACGAGGTCGGCGCCGTTGCGCTCGAACTCGTCGAGCCCGTCGGGCCCGGTCGCCGCGATGGCGACCTCGAAGCCCTCCTTGCGGAGCATGTAGGACAGGGCGTCGCTGAAGGATTCCTCATCCTCGACGACGAGCACTCGGGTCACGGAAGGACCTCCGGGGCAGGAATGGCTGGTGCTGTTTCTGTTTCAAGCAGGGGGGCGGAGGGTGCTGAGGCCGTCGCCGGGGCCGGCGCGGCGGCTTCGGGGAGTCGCAGGGTGAACGTGGAGCCCTGACCCTCCGAGCTCCATACCGACACCTCCCCGCCGTGCGAAGCAGCTACGTGCTTCACGATCGCAAGGCCCAGGCCGGTTCCTCCCGTGGCACGGGAGCGGGCCGGATCCACGCGGTAGAAGCGCTCGAAGATGCGCTCGCGGTCCTTTTCCGGGATGCCGATGCCCTGGTCGGTCACGGCGATCTCGATCAAGTCTCCACCCGGCGCGGTGACCCGGCGAGCGGCGATGCCGACGCGGGTACGGGCCGGGCTGTAGTTGACTGCGTTCTCGACCAGGTTTCCGAGGGCGGCGGCGAGCTGTCCCCGGTTGCCCCATACCCGCAGGTCGGCGGTGCCGCCGGCGGCCATGGTGATCTGCTTCGCCGACGCCGTGTGGCGGCAGCGGTCGACGGCCTCCGCGACGAGCGTGTCCACTCGCACGGGCTCGGCGTCCTCCAGGGGGTCGTCGTTCTGCACCCGGGAGAGGTCGATCAGCTCCTGTACGAGGCTGATCAGGCGGGCGGCCTCGATCTGCATGCGGCCGGCGAAGCGGGTGACCGCCTCGGGGTCGTCGGAGGCGTCCATGACGGCCTCCGACAGCAGGGAGATCGCGCCGACCGGGGTCTTCAGCTCGTGGGACACGTTGGCGACGAAGTCGCGCCGTACGGCCTCGATGCGGCGGGCCTCGGTGAGGTCCTCGACCAGGAGGAGCACCAGGCGGGAGCCGAGCGGGGCGACGCGCGCCGAGACCGCGAGGGCCTCGCCGCGGCCGGTGCCGCGCCGGGGCAGGTCCAGCTCGACCTGGCGTATCTCCCCGTCGCGGCGGGTGTCGCGGGCCATGTGGAGCATCGGCTCCACGGCCAGCTTGCCGCCGCGCACCAGGCCGAGGGCGTACGCCGCCGAGCTGGCCTTGACCACCGCGTCGCCCTCGTCGAGCACGACGGCGGAGGAGCGCAGTACGGAGAGGACGGTGTCCACGCCGGGCGGGAGCACCGCATTGATGTCGGGGCGCATGGAGCTCCGGGTGGGGCGGGCCTGGTCGCGCTCGCTCCAGCGGAACGCCAGCATCGCGATGACGCCGGTGCAAAGACCGGCGATCGCTGCAGCTGCGGCGACCGCCGCGTTCACGTCCATGCATCCAGGTTAAGCAGGCGCGACGACACTTCCACAGCCGTTCGGGTGGCACCTCGAACAGTCGTCGCCCAGAGTTCACCCTGGGGACGGGGTTGATTCACTTGGGATGCCGGAGTCGGTCTCGTTCGCGGGTCAACGTGTCAACGTGGGGCAAGAGGCCGCCCCGGCGCCCGGCCCCCGGGCAGTAGCGCAGCAGCGCGGTAGTTGCAGTGGTCAAGAGAGGGACACGAGACATGCGGGACGCGTATCACGAGGAACTGGACTCGATCGGAGAAGGCCTGGTCGAGATGGCCCGGCTCGTCGGATCCGCGATCGGGCGGGCCACGACGTCCATGCTCGACGCCGATCTGAAGCTCGCCGAGAGCGTCATCGCCGCCGACCAGAAGGTCGACGACCTGCAGCACGACCTGGAGGCGCGGGCCATCGCCCTGCTGGCCCGGCAGCAGCCGGTCGCCACGGACCTGCGCATCGTGGTCACCTCGCTGCGCATGAGCGCCGACCTGGAGCGCTCCGGCGACCTCGCGCAGCACGTGGCGAAGCTGGCCCGGCTGCGCTTCCCGGACACGGCGGTGCCGCGCGACCTGCACGCGACCATCCTGGAGATGGGGCAGCTGGCGCAGCGCCTGATGGCGAAGGCCGCCGAGGTCATCATCACGAAGGACGTCGACCTGGCACTCCAGCTGGAGCAGGACGACGACGAGATGGACCAGCTGCACCGCACGCTGTTCCAGCACCTGATGGACGACCGCTGGAAGCACGGCATCGAGACGGCCGTCGACGTGACGCTGCTGGGCCGCTACTACGAGCGCTTCGCGGACCACGCGGTGTCGGTGGCCAAGCGCGTCGTCTACCTGGTGACGGGCGAGCACGCCGACGAGCTCCAGGCGCCGACGCAGGTCGAGGGCGCCTGACGGGCCGCACCGGCGCGTCTGCCCCAATGCGCCGTTGACGCGCCGGTGCGGCTGGGCATGAATGAGGGCGAGGGCGGTCCGTCGTACCGGGTCGTGTACGCCGCCCGCGAGGAGGAACCATGCCCGATTCCCCCGTACCCATCACCCCCGAGCACGAGGCGCAGCAGCCGGAGCCGCTGCGCCTCCCGCTGCTCGCCGCCTGCGGCTGCGGCTCGGGCTGCGGCTGCGGCTGCCAGTCCGGCGCCCCCTGCCAGTGCGGCGGCTGACCCCGCCCGCGCCCGGCCCGACGCACGCGAAGGGCCCCGCCCGATTCCCTCGGCCGGGGCCCTCCGCACGCTACGGCGCGTGTCGAACGGTTACTTCTTGCCCTGGTTCTTGACCGCCTCGATCGCGGCCGCGGCGGCTGTCGGGTCGAGGTAGGTGCCGCCCGGGTTGAGGGGCTTGAAGTCGGCGTCCAGTTCGTAGGCGAGCGGGATGCCGGTGGGGATGTTCAGGCCCGCGATGGCCTCGTCGGAGACGCCGTCCAGGTGCTTGACCAGGGCGCGCAGGGAGTTGCCGTGCGCGGCGACCAGGACCGTGCGGCCGGCCAGCAGGTCCGGGACGATGCCGTCGTACCAGTACGGCAGCATGCGGACGACGACGTCCTTGAGGCACTCCGTGTTGGGGCGCAGCTCCGGCGGGATGGTCGCGTAGCGCGGGTCCTCGGACTGGGAGAACTCCGTGCCGTCCTCGAGCGCCGGCGGCGGGGTGTCGTACGAGCGGCGCCACAGCATGAACTGCTCCTCGCCGAACTCGGCGAGGGTCTGGGCCTTGTCCTTGCCCTGGAGGGCGCCGTAGTGGCGCTCGTTCAGGCGCCAGGAGCGGTGGACCGGGATCCAGTGGCGGTCGGCTGCCTCGAGCGCCATCTGCGCGGTTCGGATCGCGCGCTTCTGGAGCGAGGTGTGCACGACGTCGGGGAGCAGGCCGGCGTCCTTGAGCAGCTCACCGCCGCGGACCGCCTCCTTCTCGCCCTTCTCGTTGAGATTGACGTCCACCCAGCCGGTGAACAGGTTCTTAGCGTTCCACTCGCTCTCGCCGTGACGGAGCAGGATCAGCTTGTACGGTGCGTCGGCCATGCGTACGAGCCTAATGGACGGCCCGGGGCGCTCGCGCGCGGTGTGTACGGCGGCCGATTGACGCCAGGCGTCAATCCAGTGGCCGTGGAGGACGGCGGTCCGTAGGGTCCCAGGAGCCGCAGGGACACTTACATCGCCGGGGGGATTCCGTATGTCCGTTGACGCCTTGAGACGGGCCGCGCAGGAGAGCGTGTCGGGTCTGCCCCGCGCTTTCTGGTGGCTGTGGACGAGCACGCTGATCAACCGGCTCGGGGCCTTCGTCGCCACATTCATGACCTTGTACCTGACCCTGGAGCGGGGCTATTCGGCCTCGTTCGCGGGACTTGTGGTGGCTCTGCACGGGCTCGGCGGTGTGGTGTCCTCGCTCGTCGCGGGCGTGATGACGGACCGGCTGGGGCGGCGGCCCACGCTGATGGCGGCGCAGGCCTCGACGGCCTTCTCGGTGGCGCTGCTGGGGTTCATGCAGGAGCCGGCGGCCATCGCGGCGGTGGCGATGCTGGTCGGCATGACGTCGAACGCCTCGCGCCCGGCCGTGCAGGCGATGATGGCCGACATCGTCCGCCCCGAGGACCGGGTGCGGGCGTTCGCGCTGAACTACTGGGCCATCAACCTCGGCTTCGCGATCTCGGCCGCCGTCGCCGGTTTCGTCGCCGAGTACAGCTACCTGGCCGGTTTCCTGGGCGAGGCGGCGCTGACGCTCGCCTGCGCGGTCCTCGTGTACGTGAAGCTGCCCGAGTCGCGGCCCGAGAAGGGCGACGCGGCCGCCGAGGCGGCCGAGGCGGAGGTCGGGCTGGGCACGGTGCTGCGCGACGGCCGCTACATGGGTGTGGTCGGGCTGTCGTTCCTGATCTCGCTGATCTTCATGCAGGGGTCGTTCGGGCTGCCGCTGGCGATGGGCTCTGCGGGCTTCTCCACCGGGGACTACGGCCTGGTGTCCGCCGTCAACGGCGTGATGATCGTCGTACTCCAGATCCCGGTCACGCGGTTCATCGAGCACCGCGACCCCCAGAAGCTGCTGGTGATCTCCGCGCTGCTGGCGGGGTACGGGTTCGGGCTCACGGCCTTCGCGGGCTCGATCGGGGCGCTCGCGCTCACCGTCTGCGTGTGGACGCTGGCCGAGATCATCAACTCGCCGACCCAGATGGGCCTGGTCGCGCGGCTCTCCCCGCTGCACGGGCGCGGCCGCTACCAGGGGATGTACACGATGTCCTGGGCGGTGGCCTCGCTGATCGCGCCGCTGCTGGCGGGCGGGATGATCGACCGCTACGGGGCCGGGTGGCTGTGGGGGGCGACGGCGGTCCTGGGCACGGTGGCCGGGCTCGGGTACTGGATGCTGATGCGCAACCTGCCGCCCGTGGAGGGTCCGGTGGCCGGGGCGCCCGCCGCGCAAGCCGCGGGCGCCGGAGCCACGGTCCCCTAGGGAGTGTCGTCAAAGTGGCGTCGGCCGCCCGAAGGGCGGGGCCGGCGGGGCCTGGTGCGTGCGCTCGCAAGGCGGAGGGCCGCGAGCCGTGCTGGACGTACTTCCGTGGTCCGACAACGCGGCGAGGTGCCGTGCCGGACACCGCGCCCCGGTGGACCTTGCCGGTCACGGCACCAGGTCAGGCCGTCGGCCGGGTGAGGTGCTTGAAGGCGTCGAGGTTGTAGGTCGGCTCGCCCCGCGACACCCGCCACTCGTACTCGCGGCGGATGGCGCTCGCGAAGCCGAGCTCCAGCAGGGTGTTGAAGGCTCCGTCCGCCGCCTCCAGGACCGTTCCCAGCAGCTGGTCCAGGTCCTGCGGGGTGACCACGGACAGCGGGAGCCGGGCCGTCAGGTAGACGTCGCCGAGGCGGTCCACGGCGTAGGCCATCCCGTACAGCTTGAGGTTGCGCTCCAGCAGCCAGCGGTGGACGCCCGCCTCGTTCTCGTCGGGGTGGCGGATCACGAAGGCGTTGACCGACAGCGAGTGCTTGCCGACCCGCAGCGCGCAGGTGGTGGACAGCTTGCGGGTGCCGGGGAGCTGGACGACGTACGAGCCCGGCCCCGGGCTCTCCCAGCTCAGCTCCGCGCCGGCCAGTGTGGTCTCGATGATCCCGGTGATCTCGGCAGTGTCAGCCATGGTGGGAGCGTACGCGACGCCGATGATCATGCATGGCAGCCGTGTACACGTCCGCCGTGCCGCTCGCGGCGGTGTCCCAGCCGAAGAACTGCGCGTGCCGGGCGGCCTCGGCGCCCATCCGGTCCGCGAGCTGCGGTTCGTCGACGAAGCGGCGCAGCTCGCGGGCGTAGTCGACCGGGTCGTGGCCGGGTACGAGGATGCCCGTCACGCCGTCGTTGACGGCCACGGGCAGCCCGCCCACGGCGGCCGCGAGCACCGGCGTGCCGGTGGCCTGGGCCTCTATGGCGACCAGCCCGAAGGACTCGCTGTACGAGGGCATGACCAGCACGGACGCCGCCCGGAACCAGTCGGCGAGCTGGTCCTGGCGCACCGGCGGGTGGAAGTGCACGAGGTCGGCGATGCCGAGCTTGGCGGCGAGTTTCTGCAGCCCCTCCGGCTTGGCGAGCCCGCTGCCGCTGGGCCCTCCCACCACGGGTACGAACAGACGCGAGCGCAGGGAGGGATCGCGGTCCACCAGCTCGGCGACGGCCCGCAGCAGGATGTCGGGGGCCTTGAGCGGCTGGATGCGCCCGGCGAAGAGCGGGATGACGGCGTCCTGCGGCAGGCCCAGGCGGGCGCGGGCGGCGGCGCGGCCGTCGGCGACGGTGAAGCGGTCGAGGTTCACGCCGGGGTGGACGACGGCCACCTTGGCGGGGTCGGCCTCGTAGTGCCGGACGAGCTCGTCGGCCTCTTCGGCGGTGTTCGCGATGAGCCGGTCGGCGGCGGAGACGATCTGGGTCTCGCCGATGACGCGGGCGGCGGGCTCGGGGGTGTCGCCCTCGGCGAGGGCGGCGTTCTTGACCTTGGCCATGGTGTGCATGGCGTGGACGAGCGGGACGCCCCAGCGCTCGGCGGCGAGCCAGCCGACGTGGCCGGAGAGCCAGTAGTGGGAGTGGACGAGGTCGTAGTAGCCGGGCCGGTGGCCGGCCCAGGCCTGCATCACGCCGTGGGTGAAGGCGCACAGCTGGGCCGGGAGCTCCTCCTTGGCGAGGCCTTCGTACGGGCCCGCGTCCACGTGGCGCACCAGGACGCCGGGGGCCAGCTCGACCGCGGGCGGCAGGCCGCCGGTGGTGGCGCGGGTGAAGATCTCGACCTCGATGTTGATCGCGGCGAGGCGCTTGGCGAGCTCGACGATGTAGACGTTCATGCCGCCGGCGTCGCCGGTGCCGGGCTGGTGCAGCGGTGAGGTGTGCACGCTGAGCATGGCGACGCGGCGCGGCTTGCGGTGGCTGCCGACGGCCGGCAGGCGCAGCCGGGGCGGGTCGTGGCGGGTGGAGCGGGCGGCTGCGATGCGGCCGCTGAGGCTGCCGCCGAGGCGGGACACGTACTGGCTCAAGGGAGCAGTTCCTCTCGCTCGGACGACGGCCGGCTCGACGGGCGCTGGGGTACAGCGGGGCACGGCTGCGGGAGCGCGGTCGGCGCTCTTCTTGGAGTGCAACCCGGATGGCGGTGCCCCGCATTCCGGGAGCGCGCGGTTTCCTGCTCGGTTTGCCGGTTTTTTATCCGACGGGAGCGCTCCGCTTACTCTCGGCTCATGGCCTCCCGCAGTACCCCTCCCCCCGGCCGCCCTGTGGGCACGGTGACGCGTGGGACGACGAACCCGAACCGCCTGCGCCGCATGGACCGCTGGATCGCGGCGGTGCACGGGGCGGCGCTGCGCCGTGCGGACGCGCCGGTGGCGGTGGACCTCGGCTACGGAGCCGCTCCGTGGACGGCGGTCGAACTGCTGGCCCGGCTGCGGGAGGCGGCTCCGCGGGTACGGGTGGTCGGCATCGAGATCGAACCGGCGCGGGTCGCGGGCGCGAAGCCGTACGAGCGGGACGGGCTGACCTTCCGGCACGGCGGCTTCGAGGTCCCGCTGGAGGGCGGGGAGCGGCCTGCGCTGATCCGCGCGGCGAACGTACTGCGCCAGTACGACGAGGAGCAGGTGGCGGCGGTGTGGGAGCGGCTGTGCGCGCGCCTCGCCCCGGGCGGGCTGCTGGTCGAGGGGACCTGCGACGAGATCGGGCGGCGGCACGTATGGGTGGCGCTGGGCCCGGAGGGGCCGCGCACGGTCACCTTCGCCACCCGGCTGGGGTCGCTGGAGCGTCCTTCGGACCTGGCGGAGCGGCTGCCGAAGGCGCTGATCCACCGGAACGTGCCGGGTGAGCCGGTGCACGCGTTCCTGCGGGACTTCGACCGGGCGTGGGCGGCGGCCGCGCCGTACGCCTCGTACGGGGCGCGGCAGCGCTGGATCCGCACGGCGCGGGCCCTGTCCGGCGCGTGGCCGCTGGCGGACGGGCCGGGGCGGTGGCGGCAGGGGGAACTGACGGTGCGCTGGGAGGCGTTGCGCCCGGCGGAGTGAAGGCGGCGTGTCGGGGAACCGGGGGCGCGGACGGGCCGTTGAGACGTCGGGGATGGGCGGGACGGGGCGTTGGAGGGGGCGCCGGCAGGGGTGTTGGGCGGGAGCCCGAGGCAGCCCGCGGGAGAGGGACAAGACCGGGTGGACACCCCCAAGGGTGTCGGAATTCACCGACTCGTGGCACCATCCCGAAGGCAATGACAAGTTACTGACCAATAGTCAGATCTGATGTCGAGTGATGTCGGGGCGTCTGGGGGAACCATGGGGACCGTGAAGCGACGGAGGGGTGCGACCGCTCTCACACTGCTGTGCGCGCTGGCGATACTGAGCGCACCCGGCCTCACGGTCGGGACGGCCTTCGCCGCGCCGACGCCCGATCCGGGCGCGAAGTCCCTGGAGCAGGTCCGCAAGGAGATAGAGGACCTCTTCCGCCAGGCGGGCACCGCCACGGACGCCTACAACCTCGCCGAGAGCGAGACCAGGACCCAGTCCGCCAAGATCGTCGAGATCGCCAACCAGGTCGTGGCCGGCCAGGAGCGGATCGCCGCGCTGAAGAACCGCGCGGGCGCGGCGGCCCGCGCCCAGTACCGCTCGGGCGGCCTGCCGCCGGGCGCGAAGCTGGCGCTGAGCAACAGCCCGACCCAGTTCCTCGACGGGGCGGACCGGCTGCGCCAGGGCGAGAAGGCCACCTCCGACCTGCTCTCCGAACTGAACCGGACCCAGAGCGACTTGCAGCAGTACGCGAAGGACGCCAGCGCGCAGTGGGAGGCGCTGGAGGCGAACCGGATCAAGCAGGAGACCTCCAAGCGGGAGATCGAGCAGAAGATCAAGGCCGCGGAGGAGCTGGAGAGCAAGCTGGAGGCCGAGGAGAAGGCCCGGCTGCTGCAGTTGGAGCAGGAGGCCCAGTACCGGGCCCAGACGGCGTGGCTGTCGACGGGCGTGCTCAAGGACGTCCACGGCCTGGCCACCGACGCGGGCAAGCGGGCGGTCCAGTTCGCCTCGGCGCAGATAGGCAAGCCGTACATCTGGGGCGCCGAGGGGCCCGGCGCCTTCGACTGCTCGGGGCTGACCTCGCAGGCGTGGCTGACGGCGGGCAGGACGATCCCGCGGACCTCGCAGGAGCAGCTGCGGCTGCTGCCGAAGGTCGCGATCAAGGACATGCGGCCCGGTGACCTGATCATCTACTTCGACGACGCGACCCATGTCGGGCTGTATGTCGGCGACGGCGCGATCATCCACGCGCCGCGGCCGGGGCGCAATGTCACCCTTGCGGGCGCGGGCTCCATGCCGATCAAGGCGGTCGTCCGGCCGGACGCGTAGCCGGCGGGGGCGGCGGGGGGCTGCGCGCGGCGCCGCCTCCCCCGACCCACGCGCCCCGAGGCAACCACGGCGGCGCCCCGTACGTCTCGTCAGGCGGGACGAACTGCGGCACCGCCGTGACGTTGGTCATTCGGTTGAGCAGGTTTTCCCCCGCGATAACGGCATATGACGGAGGCCCTGGCCAAGAACGGCATTCCGCTCACCGTGCCCGTACCGCTAGGGTCGCCCGGACGAGCGCACCCCCGGGGGGAGGGAAGGAACCGGAGACGATGCCCGTACCCGTACCGCGGCAGAGGGAATTCCCGGCCACGGAGAGCGGTCAGGCCCTTCCGTACGCCACCGCACCACCTGTCACGGCGGCTGCGACGGCCTCGGCCGCCGCCACGCCCTCCCTCACCCTGCTGGTGATCGAAGACGACCCCGCGGGCGGCCTCACCGTCCCCGAGATCCTCGACGCCGACGGCCACCGCATCCGGCTGCGCACCGCCCGCAACCTCACCGAGGCCGAGCGCCTGCTCACGCCCGACGTGCACTGCGTCCTGCTCGACCTCTCCCTGCCTGCCGGACCCGCCGCGGGCCCGGCCCGCACCGCGGACGCCACCGACCGGCTGGACACCCTGCGCCAGGTGCTCCGCATCGCCCCCCGCCACGCCGTCCTCGTCCTGACCTGCGAGGACGACGCCGAGCGCGCGGCCGAGGCCGTACGCGTCGGCGCCCAGGACTTCCTCTTCCGCGACGAGCTCGACGGCCGCCTGCTCAGCCGCGCCATCCGCTACGCCGTGGAGAGAAAACGGGCGGACACCGCCCAGTACAAGCTCGCAGAATCGAAACTGCGCGCCCAGGAGAACGCCCGCCTGGAACGCGGGCTGCTCCCCAACCCCCTCCTGGAGGGCTCCGACCTCCGCTTCGCCGCCCGCTACCACGCCGGGCGCAGCCGGGCCCTGCTCGGCGGGGACTTCTACGACACCGTCCGCACCCCCGACGGCACGGTCCACGCCATGATCGGCGACGTCTGCGGCCACGGCCCCGACGAGGCCGCCCTGGGCGTGGAGCTCCGCATCGCCTGGCGCGCCCTGACCCTGGCCGGGCTGTGCGGTGACGACCTGCTCGCCACCCTCCAGGAGGTCCTGGAGGTGGAGCGGCCCTGCGAGGAGATCTTCGCGACGCTGTGCACGGTGGACATCGCGCCCGACGGCCGGCGCGCGGGCCTGTGCCTGGCGGGCCACCCGGCGCCGCTGATATCGCGGCCCGGCCGCCCCGCGCGGCTGCTCCCGTACGAGAACAGCGGCCCCGCGCTCGGGCTGCTGCCGCGGGCCCGCTGGCCCCGCCGGCAGGTGGAGCTGGGCGGCACCTGGAGCCTGATGCTCTACACCGACGGGCTGATCGAGGGCCGGATCGGCGAAGGCCGGGAGCGGCTCGGCCAGGACGGCATGGTCGAGATGATCAACCGGCACCTGGACGCCGGTCTCAGCGGCGAGGGCCTCCTGGAGGCCTCGGTCACCGAGGCCCGCCGCCTCAACGGCGGCGAGCTCACGGACGACGTCGCCGTGGTCCTGCTCTCCCGCGCCGGGGGCTGACGCGCGCGGGCGGGGCGCCCCTAGCCGCGGGGGCTACCGGCTACCGCCCGCCGTTGTACGGCCCGTACGGTCCGTCGCTGCTGCTGCCGCCCTTGCGGCGGCCGCCGCCGGACACCTGCTTGAGGGCCGGGCGCACGTCGACGAAGAACACGATGGTGGCCACCAGGCCCGCGATCTGCAGGAAGAGCATCCCGAGGAGGAAGTCCACGAGAACCGTGATGCCGAGGATGACCAGCCAGAACGTCTTGGTCTGCTTCTCGGCGGCCCGGTACGCGTCCTCGCGCGCCAGCAGTGCGAGCACGAAGGCCACGACGGCCAGCGCCAGCATGGCGACCCCGAGCATCGGGAGAACTCGGTTATCGAACCCGTTCATCAACATCGCCTGACCGCCTTCTCGCGCCTGATGCCACTTGTCTCCACGCTACCGGCAGAGCCGCTCTCGCAAACTACAACGGACCGGGCACCCCTCGGGTGCCCGGTCCGCGGTCGCGCTGGTCAGCTCTCGTCGGCCGGCTCGGCAGCGGCCTTCTTGGCCGCGGTCTTGCGGGTGGCGGCCTTCTTCGCCGGGGGCTTCTCCTCGGCGGTCGGCTCGGCGGCGGCCTGCTCGGGCTCCGGCTCGACGGCGACGGCGATGTCGACGATCTCCTCGGAGACCTCGCCGCGCCAGGCCCGCACGGCCTGCTCGCCGTGCTCGGCGACCTTGTCGTAGGTCTCCTTGGCCTTCACGGCGTACTCGGCGGCCACGCCGACACCGCGCAGCGCCAGGTCCTGGGCGGTCTCCCCGAGCTTCTTCGGGTCGATCGAGCCGAGCACCTCGGCGACCCTGGCGGTGACCGCCTCCTGCGCCTCCTTGGCCTTCTCCTGCACGGCCTTCGGGTCGGTGTTGCGCACGGCCTCGATGCGCGCCGGGGCCTCGGCGCGCAGCTGCTCGATGAGCCCGGGCACCTTCTTGGCCTGCTGCGCGGCGAGGTCGGCGGTGCCGGCGACGAAGTAGAGCGGGGTGGGGTCGGTGAGGGTCTTCTTCAGGTCATCGGCGATGGCCATGTGCTTGGTCCTCCCGGATCACGGTTCAGTTCGTGGGCTTAGGGGGCATCGCGTCGCCGGCTCCGGCCGGACCGGCCGGTTCAGCCGCCTCAGCCGCTTCGGCGTCGAGGGCGTTCTCCTTGCGGAACGACTCGTAGATCTGGAGCAGCACCTGCTTCTGCCGCTCGTTGATCGACGGATCGGCGAGGATCGCGGCCCGCGTCTCCACCTCGTCCCGATCCCGCTCGTCCAGGATCCCGGCCTGCACGTACAGCGTCTCCGCGGAGATCCGCAGCGCCTTGGCCAGTTGCTGCAGGATGTCCGCGGACGGCTTGCGCAGTCCGCGCTCGATCTGGCTCAGGTAAGGGTTCGACACCCCCGCCGCGTCGGCCAGTTGCCGCAGCGAGAGCTGAGCCTGCCTGCGCTGCTCGCGCAGGTATTCGCCGAGATTTCCGACGTTGAGCGATGCCATGCCTCGATCCTGCCCGATGACGCTAACTATTGCAAGCAGATGCTTGCAACATCACGCACCCGAGGGACGGGACGCGATGATCACCGTCGCGTAGTACTCCTCCGAGGTGACCGCGCGGACCGTCAGGCCCGCCGACGACAGGGCCGAGGCCGTGACCGGCGACTGGCGGGCGCTCGTCTCGATCAGCAGCCGACCCCCCGGGGCGAGCCAGGGCAGGGCCCCGGCCGCGATGCGCCGGTGCAGGTCGAGGCCGTCCGCGCCGCCGTCCAAGGAGGTTCGCGGCTCGTGGTCACGGGCCTCCGCCGGCAGCAGGGCGATCTCCGCCGTCGGGACGTACGGTGCGTTGACCACCAGGACGTCGACCCGCCCCCGCAGGTCCGCCGGGAGCGGGTCGTACAGGTCGCCCTCCCACACCGCACCCCCGTACGGCGCCACGTTGCGCCGCGCGTACGCCAGCGCCACCGGGTCGATGTCCGCCGCGTGCAGCTCCACACCGCCGCCGCCCGCCGCCGAGGCGGCCACCGCCGCGCCCAGCGCACCGACCCCGCAGCACAGGTCCAGCACCACCGCACCGGGCCGGGCCAGCGCCACCGCCTCCTGCACCAGGAACTCGGTGCGCCGGCGCGGCACGAAGGCCCCCTCCCCCACCGCCATGCGCAGACCGCAGAACTCGGCCCAGCCCACCACGTGTTCCAGCGGTTCCCCCGCCGCCCTGCGGGCCACCAGACCCGCCAGGTGCACTTCGTCGGCGGCGGCGCCCGCGAGCAGCTGCGCCTCCTCCTCCGCGAAGACGCAGCCCGCCGTGCGCAGGGCCGCCATCGTCGCGGTCAAGTCCACCGAAGTCACATCCACTTGCCCAAGACCCCAGTCATCAGTTCTCAGTTCTCCAGAACAGTCACATCGATACGGTCCAGCCGCGCCGGGTCCGCCAGGATGTCGATCGCGACGATACGGCCGCCGCTCACCGTGAACCCCATGACCGCGACCGCCTTGCCGCCCGGCGGGATCGTGACGATGCCCGGAGCCCCGTTGACCAGCGCCCGCCGCGCGTACGGCGCCATCCGCGCGAAGGTGAGCGCCTGCCGGGCCACCGCCCACGCACCGAGCGCCGTCTCTTCCAGGTCCACCCGCAGCACCACGTCCGGGTCCAGCACCGCGATCAGGCCCTCGAAGTCCCCGCCGCGCGAGGCCGCCATGAACGCCCCGACCACCTCGCGCTGGCGCCGCAGGTCCCGGTCCGGCGCCGGCGCGCCGCCCTGCACCCGGCGCCGCGCCCGGCTCGCCAACTGCCGTGCCGCCGCGGGCGTACGCTCCACGATCGGCGCGATCTCGTCGAAGGGCACCCCGAACATGTCGTGCAGTACGAAGGCCAGCCGCTCGGCCGGCGCCAGCTGCTCCAGCACGACGAGCAGCGCGAGCCCCACCGAGTCCGCGAGCAGCACCTCCTGCTCCGGGTCCAGCCCTTCAGGACCGCTCAGCAGCGGCTCCGGGGAGCTGAACACCGGGCTGTCCAGAGACTCCTCGCGGCGCGCCTTGCGGGTGCGCAGCTGGTCCAGGCAGACCCGGGCGACGACGGTGGTCAGCCAGCCGCCCAGGTTCTCCACCTCGCCGGTGTCCGAGCGGTCGAGCCGGAACCACGCCTCCTGCACGGCGTCCTCCGCCTCGCTGAGCGAGCCGAGCATCCGGTAGGCCACCGCCCGAAGGTGCCCGCGCTTCTCCTCGAAGCGCGCCGCCAGGTACGCGGTGTCCGCAGACCGGGTCTCCGCCGTGCTGTTCATCCCGTGCTCCCTCGTCCGTGCCGTCCGTCCGTACCCCCGTACGCAAACCTGACGGTCGGCGGCCCCCGCATGTGACGCGGACCGGCGGCTCAGAAGACGTCCGGGCACCAGGGGCGGCGGGCCGTACGGAAGACGGTGTCCGCGAGCGCCGCCGCCCCCGGCCGCTCCTCGGTGATCCGGCCGAGCGCGGCCAGCCGCAGCGCCGACTCGTCGCCGAGGTACAGCGCCCCGAGCGCGGCCACGTCCAGGCTCAGGTCGGCGGGGTCCGCGGTGACCGCGCACTCCCCCGTCGCGGCGTCCAGCCGGTAGCGGCCGGCGGCCAACCCTGCCGGGTCCGTCACCTCCAGGACGAGGATCCCGGGACAGGCGTACGTCCGGGCGCCCAGCGCGCGTACGACGTCCAGCAGCCGCACCCACAGGAAGTCCGAGACCGTCACGACCCCGGCCGCACGCGGGTCGGGCAGCAGCTGCGCGACGAGGTCGTCGGGGGCGCGGTATCCGGTACGGACCTTCTGCACCCAGTCGATGGAGCACAGGAAGTGCCACAGGGCCCGCTCGGCGGCCGGGGACAGCGCCAGCAGCCCGCTGACGTGGAGGGTGTTCTGCGGGGTCTTCGCGTCGCTCCACCGGTCGTCCGCGGTGTACACGGCCAGGCCCTCCACCTCACCCGCCGCCGTCCGGTACACGGCGTGGAACTTCTCCGTGTACGGGCGGTACGACACCTCCTCCAGCCCGGTCGCCAGGTTCCACCAGCGCTCGTCGCGGTCGATGAAGCCGTGGGCGACCGCGCGCAGCCGCTCGTGCAGCCCCGGACCCACCCGCCGCACCTCGGCCGCGTCCACGAGGTCGATGCGGGCGCCGTCGGCGGGCGCGGACCAGCGCCGGTCGAGTCCGGCGCGCGGTACGTCGATCTCCCACTCCGCGGTGCAGGCCGCGGGCCCGTACCCGTACCGGCCGTAGATCGGGTACTCGGCGGCGATCAGCGTGCTCAGGACGTCACCGCGCGCCTTGGCGGCGGACAGTTCGGCAGCCATCATCCGGCTGAGCAGGCCCTGGCGGCGGTGCGTGGGCGACACGGTCACGTTGGAGATGGCGCTGGCCGGGACCACCGCCCCGCCCGGCACGGTCAGTTGCTGGGCGAAGGAGCGGAAGGACGCGACGCAACGGCCGGTCTCGGAGTCGAACGCGCCCTGGAGACGGGCGAAGTCGGCGGACTTGGCCCGTAGGGTGACGTCCGACTCCGTCACCCGGGCCGCGGTCAGGAAGCCGGTGTTCACGGCGTTCAGCCAGTCGGGGAGCTCTGATTCGGCGATCGGCCGGACTTCAGCGGTCATGACCGGCCACGCTAATCGGGCGGGCCGGGCGCCGTCGCCTGAATTTCCCGCGCGTTCCCGGAAGCCCTCAGGCCAGCAGGTCGTCCACCTGCGCCTCGCCCTCGCGATAGCGCCGGGTGATCTCCGCACTGCACTCGTCCACCGTGCGCTGGAGCTGCTGGCGGCGCCGCGAGACCTGCTGCTCGTAGCGCACGAGGCGGCCCATCGCCTCGTACAGCTCCTCGTCCGTGCGCGCCGCGAGGTCCGACAGCTCCACGTCCGACAGCATCTCGGTCGCCAGCAGCCGGTACTCCTCGCTGTGCGGGGTGCCGAGGGTGACGTGCCGGGCGGAGGCACTGCGGCTGGAGGGGGCGTCGGCGAGGATCTCCGAGAGCCGGTCCACCACCGGCGCCTCGGGGTCCGTACGCCGCGCGAGCTCGGCGCGCAGGATGTCGATGCGGCCCTGGAGCAGTCGGCGTACGTAGCTCAGGTCGGCCTCGTCGCGCTGCGCGTCGCGGCGCAGCGCGCGCAGCTCCGGCAGCCCGAGCGCGGTGGCCGGCGTGGCCGGCGCTTGCGGGTCGCCGGTGCGCTGCGCGGGCGGCCGCAGGGCCGCCGCCGTGTCGGAAGCGGGTACAGGTACGGAGGTACCAGAGATATTCATGTGAACGTGTCCGTCCCCTCGACCGGTGCTGAGGGCACCGCCTGCGTGCATGGTGCCACTCTCCGTGGTGCGGATGCAGTCCCAGTCCACCCGATCGGCCCCGGACGGGTGCACGGCTGGTACACAGGTGGTATGCGAGCAGTGGTGCAGAGAGTGGACGGCGCGAGCGTCGTGGTGGCCGGCGAGACCGTGGGCGAGATCGTCGGCGAGGGGCTGTGCGTGCTGGTGGGGGTGACCCACGACGACACCCCGGAGAAGGCGGCGCAGCTGGCGCGCAAGCTGTGGTCCGTACGGATCCTGGAGGCGGAGAAGTCCTGCAGCGACGTGGGGGCGCCGCTGCTGGTGATCTCCCAGTTCACGCTCTACGGAGACGCGCGGAAGGGCCGGCGGCCCACCTGGAACGCGGCAGCGCCCGGAGAGGTGGCGGAGCCGCTGGTCGACGAGGTCGTGGCGCAGCTGCGAGCGCTGGGCGCGACGGTGGAGACGGGCCGGTTCGGCGCGGACATGCGGGTCTCGCTCACCAACAACGGCCCGTTCTCCATCGTCATCGACATCTAGTGCCGTGGCCGGAAGGGTTCGCCGGGGCGCGGTGTCCGGTGCGGTGCATCGCAAGGCGGAGGGCCGCGAGCCGTACTGGACGTACTTCCGTGGTCCGACAACGCGGCGAGGTGCCGTGCCGGGCGCCGCGACCCGGTGGACCTTGCCGGTCACGGCACTAGCGTCGGGCTGGGGCGCTACGGCGCTACGACGACCTCCTGCGCGGCGGCCGTCTTGCCGACGAGCAGCGACGCGTCCACCGGGACGTTCCGCTTGACCAGCGCGAGCGCGATCGGGCCCAGCTCGTGGTGGCGCACCGCGGTGGTCACGAAGCCGAGCTGGCGCCCCTCCTCCCCGTCGGCAGCGAGCCGTACGGGCGCGCCGTGCGCGGGGAGCAGCACCTCGGAGCCGTCCAGGTGCAGGAAGACCAGGCGGCGCGGGGGCTTGCCGAGGTTGTGGACGCGGGCCACCGTCTCCTGGCCGCGGTAGCAGCCCTTCTGCAGGTGCACGGCGGTGCCGATCCAGCCGAGCTCGTGCGGGATGGTGCGGTGGTCGGTCTCGGCGCCGAGCCGCGGCCGGTGCGCCTCGACGCGCAGGGCCTCGTACGCGAGCAGGCCGGCGGCGGGGCCGTGGGTGGCGGCGAAGGCCTCCAGCTCCCCGCGGGGCAGGAAGACGTCGCGGCCGTACGGGGTCTCCCGTACGACGTGCTTCTCGGCGACCTCGGCGATGGAGCCGGCGGGCAGGTGCACGACGGCGAAGTCGGCGGTCCGGTCGGCGACTTCGACGCGGTAGAAGAACTTCATCGCCTCCAGGTAGGCGATCAGCGCCTCCTGGGTGCCGGGCTCGACGTGCGCCCAGACCGTCTCGCCGTCGTCCACGAGGTAGAGCGCGTGCTCGATGTGGCCGTTCGCGGAGAGGATCAGCGCCTCGGTGGCCTGTCCGGCCGGCAGCTCGGTGAGGTGCTGGGTGAGCAGCAGGTGCAGCCAGCTCAGCCGCTCCGGGCCGGTGACGGTGACGACGCCGCGGTGCGAGAGGTCGACGAAGCCGCGGCCGTCGGCGAGGGCGCGCTGTTCTCCGTACAGCTCTCCGTAGTGGGCGGCGACACCTTCGTCGCGGCCTTCGGCCTGCACGGCACCGGGGAGATGGAGCAAAGGGCTGGTCATGAAACCAAGCCTACGACCCTATTGCGCGTGGCCGTCACGGTGTTTGGCGGCGCACTTCTTGCAGAGTCCGAAGATCGCGAAGTGCTTCATGTCGGTCTCGAAGCCGAAGGTCGCGCGGAGCTTGGCGGTGAACTCGGAGGCGATGTCCACGTCGGCCTCGATGACGTCGCCGCAGTCGCGGCAGACCAGGTGGATGTGGTGGTGCCGGTCGGCGAGGTGGTAGGTGGGCGCGCCGTGGCCGAGGTGGGCGTGCGAGACGAGCTTCAGCTCCTCCAGCAGCTCCAGCGTGCGGTAGACGGTGGAGATGTTGACCCCGGAGGCGGTCTTGCGCACCTCGGCGAGGATCTCGTCCGGGCTGGCGTGCTCCAGGACGTCCACCGCTTCGAGCACGAGCTGGCGCTGGGGGGTCAGGCGGTATCCGCGCCTGCGCAGGTCGGTCTTCCAGTCGGTGTCCGCACTGGTTTCGACGGTCTCGCCGCCTTCGGTGCTCTCGGTGCTGACCACCCGGCCAGTGTAAGCGCGCGAAGGGGACCGCGGGCTGTCCCGCGGTCCCCTTCGTGCACAGCCTGTGGATATGTCCGCTCAGCGGAAGAAGGCGATGCCGTCGTCCGGCATGTCCGGGAGGTTGCGCGCCATCTCGGCGACCTCCTCGGGCGTGACGACCTTCTTCAGCTGCGCCGACATGTACGGGCGCAGCGGCACCTCGGGGGTGGCCTTCTCGCCGACCCACATGAGGTCGCTCTTCACGTAGCCGTAGAGGCGCTTGCCACCGCTGTACGGGCCGGAGGCCGCGGTGCGGGCGACCGCGTCGGTGGCCACGTCGATCTGCGGCTTCTGGTCGGCGAGCTCGCCGTACCAGACCTCGACGACGCCCTGGTCACGGACCATGACGATCTCGACCTTGCGGTCCTTGTCGATGCGCCAGTAGCCCGACTCGGACTCCAGCGGACGCACCTGCTTGCCCTCGGCGTCGAGCACCCAGGTGTGGGAGGTGTACTCCAGGAAGTCCCGGCCGTCGTGGCTGAAGACGACTTCCTGGCCGAAGTTGCACTTCTCCTCGCCCGGGAAGTCGAAGACGCCCGCGCCTTCCCAGGTGCCGAGGAGGAAGGCGAGGGGCACGAGGCCCGGGTTCAGGTCGGACGGGATCTGGATCATGAATGTCTGCTCAGGCGATCTGTGGGAGGGGTTCCGGTATCCGGGGTCGGGGCGGTCAGCGCTGGCCCTGGTACAGCTTCTTCACGGCCAGACCGGTGAAGGCGAGAACGCCGACGCAGACCAGGACCAGCAGGGAGGTGAAGACTGCCTCAAGCACGGTGTGCTCCTCGGAGGTTTCGTTCGGGGGTACGGGCCGGTCCCCAAGCCTACTGGCCTGGGGACCGGTGCACTCTGTGAGGTAGGCCGTACAGTCGGCCGCCGGGCTGCCGTCAGGACAGCAGCTGGTCCTGGAGGATCACCGTCTGGTGGAACGGGACGGCCGCCACCTCGCCCTTGCGGGTCTGCAGGACGACGGCCTGCACGTCGCCGGACTGGATGCAGCCGGCCTTCACCTGGTCGTCGCCGAACGGCACGGGCTCCGAGAAGGCGGTCACGGACCGCAGGTCAGGCGTGTGCTGGGTGGTCTTGGCCTTGCCCCAGACGGGATCGGCCTCCAGCCGGTTGGCGCCGTTCACCTTCATCTTCATGCCGCAGCCCTCGAAGGCGTCGACGAAGCCGGAGGAGTGGAAGCGCAGCAGGTAGATCCGGGTGCGGGTGCCGTCCGGCATGATCCAGCCGCGGGCGGCGATCTGGCGCAGGCCGTCGTCGACGAAGCCCTGCTTCATCTCCGCGCGCGCGTCGGCCGCGTACTCCTCCAGGAAGGTGTCCTGGGACACCATCTGGTCCTTCTCCAGCTTCAGCTCGGGGTCCTGGACGGATCCCTTCGGGGCCGGCAGGAGCAGCTCACCGAGCGTGGCGTAGTGGATGCCGTCCTTGTTGTCCTCGGCGAAGGGCTGTGCGGCGCCGGGGGCCAGGGTGGGCTTGGTGACCGCCGTCGCCGGGAAGGCCCAGCGGCCGTCGTCCTTGGTGGACAGGCCGGGGATGTCGGTGCGCTCGGGCTGGGTGATCCCGTACGCGACGCCCGTGCCGACGGCGCCGAAGGCGAGGACCGCGGCGGTCCAGCGGAGGGCGGCGAACAGCTTGCGGCGGTCCTTGGGCGCCGCCGGGGCCTCGGACGCCTCCGGCGCCACGGCTACGGCTGCCCCCAGAACCTCGGGGCCCTCGGCGGCCACGGGGGCCTCGGACGCTGCGGGGGCGTCGGCCGCCGCGGCTGCCACCGGGGCGGCGGGCACTGCGGGGGCCTCATCGGCGACCGCGGGTGCCTCCGGGGGCTCGGGGGTCGCGGGCGCGGCGGCGGTGTTCTGCTCGGTCACACGGACTCCCCGGGGGACTTCAGGTGGGACAGCTGGTTCTTGAAGAACTGCGTGGAATCGGCGATGGAGAAGGAGAAGGGCTTCGGCCCGTAGGCGCGGAAGTTGACCATCACGTCGCCCTCGACCGCCACGCAGTCGAGCGACTGGATCGGCTCCTTGCCCTTCTCGCCGAGCTCCATCACGGAGCACTTCGCGTCGGGGTAACCGTCGACCTTGGGCGCGTCGCGGCCTTCGCCCATGAACTCGATGAGCTTCTTGCTGACCTCGGCGAACTTGCCCAGCGCCTGCGGGTCGGCCTGCATGATGCGGACCTCCACCACCGTCTGGCCGCCGCTCTTGGCGTAGCTGCGTCCGGCGAGCCCCTTGAGCTTCAGCTCGGCCAGCGCCTCGTCGCGCCGCTTGCGCTCGGTGTTGGACAGGCCCTTGCGGGCGTCCTTGAAGCCCTCGACGGCGCTGTCGCCGGAGACGAAGAAGTTGTTGCCGTCGTCCGCGAGGTCCGGGCCCAGGGAGAAGCCCGCCGGTACCGGCAGCAGCTTGCCCGACAGCTCGTTCGCCGGCACGGCCTCCGGCTTCTCGGGCTGTACGGCGTGCTCGCCCGCGACGGTCCAGTAGCGCGTCGGCGAGGTGCGGTCGGCGTCTGCGATGGCCGCGGAGGCCCAGAAGCCGCCGCCCGCGAGGAGGGCCACGGCCACGCCTCCGGCGACGATCGCGGCCTTCTTGCGGTTCACCGTGCGCGCGGGCGTCACCGGCGCGACCTCGGCGACCGGGACCTCGGCCACCGCGACCTCGGCCACCGCGACCTCGGCCACCGCGACCTCGGCCACCGCGACCTCGGCCGGAGCCTCGACCGCCACGTTCTCGTTCTGCGGCTCGGTCACAGTCGCTCCAGCTGTCGCTTGGCCAGGTCGATGACATCGCTCTCCGCGATCTTGCCGCGGTTGTTGAAGTAGCCGATGTCCAGGACGATGTCGCCGCGGCGGGCGATGGCCCGGGCCCCGCGGATGGGGTAGTAGCCCGGCTCCTCGTCGGCCTTCGAGTCCACCCACACGTGGCCGAGGTCGCCGGCGAGGCCGGGGATGTCCACGCCGGGGTTGCCCGCGTAGCTCTCACGGGGCATGTACAGCGACTGGTCCTTCTGGTAACTCTCCGCGCCGGAGCGGTCGTTGAACTGCAGTAGCCGGACCTCGACGAACACGCGGTCGTCCTCGGACCAGACCGTGGACGCGACCCGTCGGACGCGGTCGCCCACGATGGCTTGCAGGCCGTACTCAGGCTTCTCGAAGAACTCCGCGGCGAAGAAGTCCAGGGGCTCGTAGCCGCTGCTCTCGACCTTGGCCCCGCCCGGGGCCTCGATCAGCAGTTTGGACAGGTCGTCGTCGGTCTTGTGCCAGCGGTTCGCGTTGATCGTCTTGTTCGTCGTGCCGCTGTCGGGCGCGAGCGCCTTGGGGGTGACCACCTTCGCCCGGGCCAGCGGCGGGAGCGGCGTGGGTTCGCGGTCGTACTGGATCGCGTACCCGGTGACCGTCCCCGCGAGGACGCCGAGGACGACTGCGCCCGCGATCAGGAGGGCCGTGCGCCCGCGGCGGCGCGGGCGCGCCGGAGCAGCGTCGGAATTTACGGCCGGAAATTCCGGAGTGTCCGATTCCGAGACGTTCTCCATCTCTTTCCGCTGCTCAGGGATGGTCTGTTCGTGTTCCAAAGAGTCCCCCCACAGGACTGGTGGCGCGGGTCAATTACCCGTGCACACACATGACAGCTTGCTGCGGGGAGATGTTGTACGCACGCTTATTACAGTTTTATATCGCCGGGTTTCATTCCTCGCGGCGGTGCTTTCCGTCGAGTTCGTCCCACCACTCGTCGGATTTCGGATCGCCCGAGGGATCGTCCCACCAGCGGTCGTCCGGGCCCCGGCGGTTGGCGACCATCGCCGCGACCGGCGGTATGACCATCGCGACCACGCACAGGGCGACGGCGGCCTCGACCGACCACAGGCGCACGAAGGACCAGGCGGACACGAAGAGGAACAGGCATCCGCCCATCAGCAGGAAGTAGGCGCGGCGCCGCCGGGCGTACATGCCTCCAGCGTAGGGCCGGACGGCGCGAAGGGCCGCACCCCGTTCCAGTGGCGTCCAACCCCCTGGGGTGCGGCCCTTCGGCCGGTCATGCGGTCGCGCGGCGATACGGTCGCGCGGCGTGCAGCGGTCAGACCGCGATGGCCACGTCCGTCACGCCGCCGGCCTCGGCGACGACGACCTTGCGGTCGGCCTGGCCGCCGGGGACGAGCGCCCGCAGCGTCCAGGAGCCGGTGGCCGCGTAGAAGCGGAACTGGCCGGTCGCCGAGGTGGGGACCTCGGCGGTGAACTCGCCGGTCGAGTCCAGCAGGCGGACGTAGCCGCTCACTCCCTCGCCGTCCTTGGTGACCTGGCCCTGGATCGCGGTCTCACCGGGCTTGAGCGTCGCGAGGTCGGGCCCGCCGATCTGTGCTCCACACATGTTCTCTGTCCTGTCCTAGAGAGGTCGTACCTACGGGGCGTCGCGTGCCCGGAATTACTTGTTGGGGCCGAGCTCGATCGGCACGCCGACCAGCGAGCCGTACTCGGTCCACGAGCCGTCGTAGTTCTTGACGTTCGTCTGGCCGAGGAACTGGTGCAGCACGAGCCAGGTCAGCGCGGAGCGCTCACCGATGCGGCAGTAGGCGATGGTGTCCTTCGACAGGTCGATGCCCTCGGCCTCGTAGAGGGCCTTGAGCTCGTCGTTCGACTTGAAGGTGCCGTCGTCGTTGGCGTTCTTCGACCACGGGATGTTGCGGGCGCTCGGCACGTGGCCGGGGCGCTGCGACTGCTCCTGCGGGAGGTGCGCCGGGGCGAGCAGCTTGCCGGAGAACTCGTCGGGGGAGCGGACGTCGACCAGGTTCAGGGAGCCGATCGCGGCCACGACGTCGTCGCGGAACGCGCGGATCGAGGTGTCCTGGGCCTTGGCCTTGTACTCGGTGGCCGGGCGGTTCGGGACCTCGGTGCCGTCGACCAGGTCGCGGGAGTCGAGCTCCCACTTCTTGCGGCCGCCGTCGAGCAGGCGGACGTCCTGGTGACCGTAGAGCTTGAAGTACCAGAACGCGTACGAGGCGAACCAGTTGTTGTTGCCGCCGTAGAGGACGACGGTGTCGTCGTTGGAGATGCCCTTGGCGGAGAGGAGCTTCTCGAAGCCCTCCTGGTCCACGAAGTCGCGGCGGACCGGGTCCTGGAGGTCCTGCTTCCAGTCGATCCGGACGGCGTTGGTGATGTGGTTCTTGTCGTAGGCGGACGTGTCCTCGTCCACCTCGACGATGACGACGTTGGCGTCGTTCAGGTGGGCCTCAACCCAGTCGGCGTCTACGAGGACGTCGCTGCGGCTCATGGTGTTCTCCTCCGGGGCAGTGTGCGGCGGGGTTGTGCTGGTGGTGCTGGGAACGTGCTTCCGGGTGCGCTCGTGCTCCTGAGCGGGGAGGCGTCAGGGGGCGGGAGGCAGGTGTGGTCACACGGGAAAGCGGAAGGCCGTCGTCCGGCTGTGGAGCGGTATGCGCTCACACGTCACATGGATCGACAGAGCATGGCGGCGACGCGACACAGGTCTACTGCCCGTCGCTTCGTGAGGTCCGCCTGCTGCTGCTTCATAGCCATGGATCGTAGGGACGAATCGGCTGCCCTGTCACCGTCGTGTCATATTCCGAGACAGGATCGTCCGAATATTGGGACGAGGGCACCCCAGGGCCGCCGCCGCGCCGCCCCGGGGGAGCTCCGTACGGCCCGTTCATCTGCGGATCGGACCGCGCCGTCTCACTATCCGGCCACCGACACGTTCGAGCCTCCGATCGTCAGGTGCGCACCCGCCTCGTCCGCGGTCAGCCCGGTCAGCTGCATCCCGGTCGGCAGTCCGTCGTCGATCCGCCGGTCGAAGTCCGTCACCCTGCGGATCGCGGTCTCGATCCCGGGGAGCCCCTCACCCGGCACCGCGTCGGCGCGCACCCGGACGACCTTCGAGCCCTTGCCGTCCTTGCTGTCGGCCAGGGACACCGTCGACACCACGCTGCGGGTGACCTTCTTGCCCAGGAAGTCGATGGTCGCGGTGATCTTCACCTTGTTGGGCGCGCCGCCGTAGGCGATGGTCACGCCGGGCTGCGCCGCCATCAGGCCCTGGTAGTCCACCAGGCCGGAGCCCTCGGCGCGCTTGGCCTTGCCGCCGCTGAAGTCACCGTTCAGCTTCACCCCGTGGAAGGTGACGCGCAGGTTCGACAGGGTGGTCTTGCGGCCCTCCGAGGTGGTCACGGCGAGGTCGGACACCCTCAGGTCGACCCGGTCCAGGTCGTGGGTGAGCGCCTGGGTCAGGAAGGGGAAGCCGTGGATGTCCACGCCGACGCCCGGGAGACCGCCCTGCCTGGTCTGGATCCGTTCGGCCATCTCGTTCTCGGCGTAGCCGACGGCCCAGCGGTCCAGGCCGACGAACAGGCCTCCGAGCAGTATTGCGGCGATCACGACGCCACGTAGGACACGCACGTGCCCACCCCCTACTGATTGGTACGTGCGTCCTAGTGGACCATGCACCCGTGTGAGGAGGCCGTGAGCAGTCCCACGGGGCGTCAGCCCACCACCCGTCCGAGCAGGTAGACGGCGGGGGCGGCCACCGCCAGCGGCAGCGCGACACCGGCCGTCATGTGCACGAACTTCGACGGATAGTCGTACGCCGCCACGCGCAGCCCGATCAGCGCGCACACCCCGGCCCCGAGACCCAGCAGCGCCCCGCCGGCCCCGACCGAGGTCAGCCCGCCGACCGCGATGCCGGCGCCGGCGGCCGCGGCCAGCGAGACGCCGACCGAGGGCACGGTGGGCAGCGGCAGCGCGCGGGCGAAGACGGCGACCGCGACGGCGGCCGCGCCCACGGTGACCGAGGCGGTGTCGGCGGCCAGGTAGCCGGCGCAGACGATGGCCAGCGCGGCGGAGGCCACCGAGGCCATCAGCCCGTACATCCGCTCGTCCGGCTCGGCGTGGCTGCGCAGCTGGAGCACGAGGGTGACCAGCACCCAGGCGCCCAGGGTGCCGATGATGGCGCCGGGACCGTACACGCGGTCGACGGCGAGCACCGCCCCGTCCGCGACGAGGGCTCCGGCGAAGGCGAGGGCGATGCCCTGGCGGGCAGGCCACATGCCGTTGAGACGGAACCAGCCGGCCGCGGTGAGCCCCTGGAGGGCGATCAGCGGCACGAGCAGCGCGAACTGCCCGAAGGCGGCGGCCGCGGCGATCAGCAGCCCGAGGGCGGCGGTCAGTATGGCCGGCTGCGGGCCGGGGTCGATGATCGGCGACCGGCCCTCGGCGCGGGCCTGGGCGGGGTCGACGGCGCGCAGGGTGTTGCCGGCGAGCGTGGGCGGGGAGTACGCGGGCTCCTCCTCGGCCTCCCCCTCGGGCGGCCCGGCCGCGGCGGGGGCGGCCGGGGCGGCCGCCTGGGGCGGGAGGTAGGCGGTGGCCTCGGCCCAGTCCTGCGCGGGGGCGGCCACGGGCGCGGGGGCCGGTACCTCGTCGCGGAACCAGCTGTCGGGGGCCGCGGTCTGCTGGTACTGCGGCTGCGGCGGCTGTACCTGCTGCTCGGGGCCGGGGTACGGAGGCAGGTACGCGGTCTCGCCCCACTCCTGCACGGGAGCGGGCGCGGGCGCGGCGGCCGGGGCCTCGTCGCGGAACCAGCTGTCCGGGGCCGCCGTCTGCTGGTACTGCGGCTGCGGCGGCTGTACCTGCTGCTCGGGGCCGGGGTACGGAGGCAGGTACGCCGTCTCGCCCCACTCCTGCACGGGAGCGGGCGCGGGCGCGGGCGCAGGGGCGGGGGCAGGGGCGGGGGCCGGGACCTCGTCCCGGAACCACCCTTCCGGAGCAACCGGCTGGTGCACGGTGTCCCAGGTGTCGGACTGCCAGGTCTGGGTCCCGTACGGGTCCTGGTACTGCTGCTGCTGTTGCTGCTGTTCCTCGGGAGTGCTCATCGGACCGCGCTCACCCGCCCGCGAACGGCGGGAGCACCTCGACGGTGCCCCCCTCGGTCAGCTCGACGGAGTCGTGCGCCCGCTTGCCCACGGGCTCTTCGTTCACGAGGAAGGAGCAGCGCAGCAGGACCCGGGTCAGCTCCCCGGGGTGGCGTTCCCGCACGGCGTCGAGCGCCTCGGCCAGTGTGCGCGCCGAGTACGGCTCCTCCGCCGTCTTGGCGGCGGCCTTGGCCGCCGCCCAGTAGCGGATGGTTCCGGTTGCCACTGCAGCTCCTATCGTCGTCTCCGCGTCGGCCTCCATGATGAACCCTCGGACCCCCCGGCCCCGCGTGCCTCCATGCGCCCCGGGTGCGCCCGAGCGGCCTCCCGGGGGTCCGCCGATCCGGTGAAACCGGGGCATACGCTGGTCGCGGGGGTGGTGCGAACCACAGAAGAGGCCGTCGCGGAAGCCTCGGCCCCGCGGGCACGGGTGGGCTATTCTGCTGGCGAGAGGATCCGGGCAACGTAGCCCCCGGGTCCTTTTGTGCTTTCAGCACGTTGAACGGACCGAGAACAGTGGTATCCATCCGGACCTCAGGGCGCGGGGACCGGGCGGACACCAGGCAAGCCGTACGAAGCAGTGCCGCGAAAGTCCTCGACGGGACCGAGGAGGAACCGACGTGATGGACCAGCGAACCGTGCAGAACCGCCCGACCTGGGCAGGTGGTCGGGCATGAGCTCCCTCCTGCTGCTGACCAATGCCCTGCAGCCGTCCACCGAGGTGCTGCCCGCCCTCGGCCTGCTGCTGCACAACGTCCGGGTGGCCCCCGCCGAGGGCCCCGCCCTCGTGGACACCCCCGGCGCCGACGTGATCCTCGTGGACGGCCGCCGCGACCTGCCCCAGGTGCGGTCGCTGTGCCAGCTGCTCCGCTCCACGGGGCCGGGCTGTCCGCTGATCCTCGTCGTGACCGAGGGCGGCCTCGCGGCCGTCACCGCCGACTGGGGCATCGACGACGTCCTCCTCGACACCGCGGGTCCCGCTGAGGTCGAGGCGCGGCTGCGGCTCGCCACCGGCCGCCAGCAGCTGGGTTCCGACGACTCCCCGATGGAGATCCGCAACGGCGACCTCTCGGTGGACGAGGCCACGTACTCGGCGAAGCTCAAGGGCCGGGTCCTCGACCTCACCTTCAAGGAGTTCGAGCTCCTCAAGTACCTCGCACAGCACCCGGGCCGGGTCTTCACGCGCGCCCAGCTGCTCCAGGAGGTATGGGGCTACGACTACTTCGGCGGCACCCGCACGGTGGACGTCCACGTACGGCGGCTGCGCGCCAAGCTCGGCCCCGAGCACGAGTCCCTGATCGGCACCGTGCGCAACGTGGGCTACCGCTTCGTGACCCCCGAGAAGGTCGAGCGGGCCGCCGCGGAGGCGGCGGCACAGGCGGCCGCCAAGGCCACGGCCCAGGCGGCTGCGCAGGCCGCGGCGGCCACCACCCGGATGGAGGAATCCCCTGTGGGAATCCCTACCTCTGGACGCCCTGCCCAGAGGTAGGTCACCCCGCGTAGACTGCCGCGCGTGGCCAAGGTGACGCGGGATGACGTGGCACGACTGGCGGGTACCTCTACCGCCGTCGTGAGCTACGTGATCAACAACGGACCCCGGCCGGTTGCCCCGGCCACGCGCGAGCGTGTCCTCGCCGCGATCAAGGAGCTGGGCTACCGCCCGGACCGGGTCGCACAGGCGATGGCGTCGCGGCGCACCGACCTCATAGGCATGATCGTCCCGGACGCCCGGCAGCCGTTCTTCGCGGAGATGGCGCACGCGGTCGAACAGGCCGCCGCCGACCGCGGGAAGATGGTCCTGGTCGGCAACTCCGACTACCGCACCGAGCGCGAGGTCCACTACCTGCGGGCCTTCCTCGGGATGCGGGTCTCGGGCCTGATCCTGGTCAGCCAGGGCATGAGCGAGCAGGCCGCCAGCGAGATCGAGGCCTGGGACGCCCGCGTGGTGCTGCTGCACGAGCGCCCCGAGGCGATCGACGACGTGGCGGTGGTCACGGACGACATCGGCGGCGCCCAGCTCGCCACCCGGCACCTGCTGGAGCACGGGCACGAGTACGTCGCCTGCATCGGCGGCATCGAGAACACCCCGTCGGTCGGCGACCCGGTCGCCGACCACGTCGAGGGCTGGCGCCGGGCCATGCTGGAGGCCGGCCGCTCGATCGAGGGCCGGCTCATCGAGGCCCCGTACAACCGCTACGACGCGTACACGGTCGCCCTGGAGGTCCTGGCGCGGCCCGACCGGCCGACGGCCGTCTTCTGCGCCACGGACGACCAGGCGATCGGCGTGCTGCGCGCCGCGCGGGAGCTGCGCATCGACGTGCCCGGGGAGCTGGCGGTGGCCGGCTTCGACGACGTGAAGGAGGCGGCCCTCACGGACCCGCCCCTGACGACCGTGGCCTCGGACCGCCCGGCGATGGCCCGCGCGGCGGTGGACCTCGTCCTGGACGACGGCCTGCGCGTGGCCGGCTCGCGCCGGGAGCGCCTGAAGCAGTTCCCCTCCGCGCTGGTCATCCGGCGCTCCTGCGGCTGCCGCTAGCCTCCGGCGGGCCCGGGTCCCGGGCCGGCCCTTATATCGGGCATACACGGTTCTGTCGGGCTTCTCAGCCCAGACTCAGGAAGCTCTCATGAACGGCGCCCAGAGTCATAGACATGACCGAGAGCTTCCGCCGCGAAGGCGAGTACCCCGAAAACCGCCCGACCCAGGACGCCGCCGGGGCCTACCCGCCGCCGCCCGTCTACCCGCCCGCCGCGCCGGGGTGGCACGAGGCGCACCGGCCCCCGGTCATCCAGGGCGAGACCGTCCCCGCCGCCCCCGACGCCACCGCCCCCTACGCCACCGCCCCCGGCTCCGGCGGCTGGGGCGGCTGGGGCTCGCACAGCCCGGCCCACGCCGCCCCCGCGCCCCGCGCCAAGAAGCCCGTCGCGCTCCTCGCCGCCGTCGCCCTGGCGGCGGCCGTGGTCGGCGGCGGCACCGCGGCCGCCGTCCAGCAGCTGATCGGCACCACCACCGGCTCCGGCACCGGCGTCAACGGCACGAACGTCTCCCAGTCGAGCAACGGCACCGTCTCCGGCGTCGCCGAGAACGTCAGCCCCTCCGTCGTCCGGATCGACACCCGCACCGGCTCGGGCCAGGGCACCGGCTCCGGCATCGTCGTGACCGCCGACGGCGAGATCGTCACCAACAACCACGTCATCGACGGCGCCACCGAGATCCAGGTGACGATGAGCGACGGCAAGAAGTACTCCGCCAAGGTCGTCGGCACCGACCCCGACAAGGACCTGGCGCTCATCAAGCTCCAGGGCGCCAGCGGCCTCAAGCCCGCCAAGCTCGGCGACTCCGGCGGCCTCAAGGTCGGCGACCAGGTCGTCGCCATCGGCTCCCCCGACCGCCTCACCGGCACCGTCACCAGCGGCATCGTCTCCGCGCTCGACCGCGAGGTGAACGTCCCCAAGTCCGAGCAGCGCCAGAGCCCGCAGCGCGGCCAGGGCGGCGGCTGGCCGTTCTCGTACGACGGCCAGCAGTTCAACGGCAACACCGGCTCGAACACCACCTCGTACAAGGCCATCCAGACGGACGCCTCCCTGAACCCCGGCAACTCCGGCGGCGCCCTGGTCAACATGAACGGCGAGATCGTGGGCATGCCCTCGGCGATCTACTCGCCCTCCAGCGACAGTTCCACCGCCGGCAGCGTCGGCCTCGGCTTCGCCATCCCGGTCAACACGATCAAGGCCGACCTGCCCTCCCTGCGCAACGGCGGCACCGGCAGCTCGGGCTCGGGCGGCGGCGGCCAGACCGGCACCAACGGCTTCGGCACCTCGTTCTGACGCGGGCCCGCACCACGCCCGTGCGACGCTGGGGGAAGACCTCCGCGGGACGGATCCCGCACTTCCGCCGGCCACGACCACCCTGGGGGACCCACCCATGAATCCCGCCGAAGGCGATGCGCGCATCCTCGTCGTGGACGACGAGCCGGCCGTACGCGAGGCCCTGCGCCGCAGCCTCGCCTTCGAGGGCTACGGCACACAGACCGCCGTCGACGGCCTCGACGCCCTCGACAAGGCGGCCTCCTACGCCCCCGACCTGATCGTCCTGGACATCCAGATGCCCCGGATGGACGGTCTGACGGCCGCGCGCCGGCTGCGCTCGACGGGCAGCACCACCCCGATCCTGATGCTCACCGCCCGCGACACCGTCGGCGACCGCGTCACCGGCCTCGACGCGGGCGCCGACGACTACCTCGTCAAGCCGTTCGAGCTGGACGAGCTCTTCGCCCGCGTCCGCGCGCTGCTGCGCCGCAGCTCCTACGCCGCCCCCTCCGGCGCCGCCCACGGCGACGGCGAGGACGTGCTGACCTTCGGCGACCTGCGGATGGACCACACCACCCGCGAGGTCACCCGCGCCGGACGCCCGGTGGAGCTGACCCGCACCGAGTTCACCCTGCTGGAGATGTTCCTGGCGCACCCCCGGCAGGTCCTGACGCGCGAGCAGATCCTCAAGACCGTCTGGGGCTTCGACTTCGAGCCCAGCTCCAACTCCCTCGACGTGTACGTGATGTACCTGCGCCGCAAGACCGAGGCCGGGGGCGAGCCCCGGCTGGTGCACACCGTGCGCGGGGTGGGCTACGTACTGCGCCAGGGCGAGAGCGGCCCCGAGTGAGCCCCACCGCCAGATTCCGCGCCCTGCCGCTGCGCTCCCGTCTCGCGCTGCTGGTCACGGTCGCGGTGGCGCTGGCCGTCGCCGCCGTGGCGGCGGTGTCCTGGGTGATGGTGCGGGCCCAGCTCAACGACCAGCTGAACCAGTCCCTCAAGGCCACGAACCCGACCGCCCAGGTGCTGCGCACGCTGCGCGAGGGCTGTTCGACGCGCCCCGGCCAGCAGGTGCAGCCGGAGATCGCCGGGCAGCTGAACGCGACCGTGCAGATCATCGCGGCCGACGGCAGCCACTGCACGGTGAGCGGGCTCACCGACCTGCCCGCCACGGAGACCGACAAGGAGGTCGCCGCGGGCAGGCGCGACAAGGTCCTCTACGACGCGACGACCTCCGGCGGCGTCGAGATGCGCGTCTACACCTTCCCCGCGCAGGCGCAGCCCGGCTCCCCCGTCTTCGCGATCTCGGTGGCCAAGCCGCTGGCCGACGTCACCAAGCCGCTGTCCACCCTCGCCTGGGTGCTCCTGCTGGTCTCCGGCATCGGAGTCGTCGGCGCGGGCGCCGCCGGGCTGTGGGTGGCCCGTACGGGGCTGCGCCCGGTCGACGAGCTCACCGGCGCCGTCGAGCACATCGCCCGTACCGAGGACCTCACCGTCCGGATCCCCGACGAGGGTGACGACGAGATCGCCCGCCTGTCGCGGTCCTTCAACTCCATGACGGCCGCGCTCGCCTCCTCCCAGGAGCGCCAGGCCCAGCTGATCGCGGACGCCGGGCACGAGCTGCGCACCCCGCTCACCTCGCTGCGCACCAACATCGAGCTGCTCGCGCGCAGCGAGGAGACCGGCCGGGCCATCCCGCCGGAGGACCGCCGGGAGCTGCTGGCCTCGGTCAAGGCGCAGATGACGGAACTGGCCTCGCTGATCGGCGACTTGCAGGAGCTGTCCCGGCCGGACGCCGGGGCGGGCAGCCCGCTCCAGGTGGTGGCCCTGCACGAGATCGCCGCGGCGGCGCTGACCCGCGCCCGGCTGCGCGGTCCCGAGCTGGCCTTCAGCTCCGACCTGGCGCCCTGGTACGTACGGGGCGAGGCCGCGGGCCTGGAGCGTGCGGTGGTCAACGTCCTGGACAACGCGGTGAAGTTCAGCCCGCCCGGCGGCGCCGTCGAGGTGTCGCTGCGGGCGGGCGAGCTGACCGTACGGGACCACGGCCCGGGCATCCCGGCCGAGGACCTCCCGCACGTCTTCGAGCGGTTCTGGCGCTCCCCGTCGGCCCGCGCCCTGCCCGGCAGCGGCCTGGGCCTGTCCATCGTGGCCCGTACGGTGCACCGCGCGGGCGGCACCGCCGAGCTGCGCGCGGCGCCCGCCGGCGGGCCGGGGACGGAGGCGGTCCTGCGCATCCCGGGCGCGCCGACGCCGCCGCCGACCGAGGTGTCAGTTGTGCCGGATCAGTGAGGCGACCAGGCCGGAGCGGGTGTTGGGGAAGTCCATCGGGACGATCCCGAGCCCGGTCCGGCCGGCCATCTCCCCGCCGTCGACGAAGGCGTGCACCTGCGGGCCCAGTCGGTCGGAGTTCCAGCGCGGCGGCATGTACGCCGAGGTGCTGGTGTAGTTCATGAAGAGCTTGCCCGGCTGCTGCACGGCGCGGCGGAACTGGTTCTCTATCCTGCCGCGCTTGGCGAAGGGCTCGGCGTTCCAGTCGTCCTGGATGTCGAAGACGTTGCCGTCGCCGTAGCGCAGGCCCGGCAGCCCGCCGTTGTCGGCGAGGAGGACCACCTTGCCGCGGGCCTGCCCCAGGGTGGGCAGCGCGTCGGCGATGCGGAAGAGGGAGCGCCAGCCCCTGTTGTCGAGGTAGTCGTCGAAGACGGCGCGGAAGGTCGCGTCGCTGTCCTCGGAGTACTCCTGCTTGAGCCGCATCAGGACGGTCTCCCGCGGGTGGGCGGCGAGGAAGGCGGCGCAGGCCACGAGCACGTCGCCGAACATCAGGTTCTGGTAGAAGGCCCCGTGGTGGATGGCGAAGGAGCCGCCCGTCACCCGGCAGCGGACGTCGAGGAAGCGGATCCCGGAGTCGAGCTGTTCGGCGATCGAGGTGTTCTGGCAGGCGACGTAGAGCCCGCCCTGGCGGGCGCCGGAGTCGTGCGTGCCGGGGATGGTCATCCGCTGCAGGGCGGTGGAGTCCCCGAGGCCGCTCATCCAGTCCTGGGTGCCGAGGGCCGTGGCCGCGGCGGGTGGAGCGCCGAGTGCGAGGGCGGCGCCCGCGGCCAGTGCTCCGGCCAGAAACGTCCGCCGGTCCAGTCCCGCGCCGATACCCGTGCCCATGCCCATGCCCGCCCCTTTTGCCGACCCAGTGGTGGGACCGGATTATGGCGTGCGGAACCTGGCTTTACTACCTGTCGGTAGGGGTCAGCTTTCGAGCAACTCCACCATGGTGCGCAGCCCTTGGGTGAGCTCCCGCCCGTTCGGCGCCTGCTCGGGGTCGGTCAGCGACTGCACCATCACCCCGGTCAGCAGCGCGATGTGCAGCGAGCCGAGGGCCCGTACGTCCTCCTCCGCGACCGCGTCCTCGGGCACCCCGCGCAGCTGCGCGGCCACCATCCGCCGGGAGGTGCGCTGGCCCTCGGCCAGGGCCGCGAGGAGCTCGGGCGAGGACTGGGCGTGCACGAAGGCCTCGACGTTGGCGAGCCACAGCCAGCGCATCTCGCCGAAGTCCCGGATCTTGCGGTCCCAGGTGTCGGAGTACCGCGCCTCGGCGGTGTCCCCCTGCCCGGTGAGCCGGCCCGAGCCCGCCGCCCACTCGTCCATGGCGGCGAAGAGCGCCTGGTTGAGCAGTACCTCGCGGGACCCGAAGTGGTAGCCGATCGCCGCCATGCTCACCTGCGAGGCGGTGGCGATGTCGCGCACCGTCGTGCGCAGGTAGCCCTTCTCCTCCAGGCAGCGGCGCGCTCCGGCCAGCAGGTCCTCGCGATTTCCCATGCCGGGATCGTATCCGTGCAAGGTTTTGGGCAAGCGCGCTACACAGACGTATTGCGCGCTTGCCCAAATCCTGGCAGGCTTCAGCCATCGGAGAGATCCACGGGAACCGGAAGGAACGGCCATGCGCCAGGAGCTGAAGATCGACGACCGCACCCTCTCCTACGTGGACTTCGGCGGCGCCGGCCGCCCGCTGCTCGCCCTGCACGGAGGCATGTCCGAGGGACTCGCCTTCACCGGGCTCGCCGAGGCCCTCGGCCCGGACTGGCGGGTCATCGCCCCCGACCAGCGCGGCCACGGCGACTCCGACCGGGCCCCCGACTACGGCCGCGCGGGATACGTCGCCGACGCCGTCGCCCTGCTCGACCACCTCGGCATCGACGCCCCGGTGGCCCTCCTCGGCTACTCCCTCGGCGGGCTCAACGCCTGCCACCTGGCCGCCGCCCACCCCCACCGGGTCGGTGCGCTCATCAACGTGGATGCCACCGTGGAGGTCCACCCCGAGGAGAACGAGTGGTTCTCCTTCCTGCGCGCCATGCGCTACACCGCGCCCACCACCGAGGAACTGCTGGCCGCCGCCGGACCGGTGGGCGCCGCCTTCGTCGCGGCCGCACTGCGCCCGCTCCCCGACGCGGCGGGCTGGCGCCTGCCGTTCCACCCGCAGGACGTGCTCGACGGGATCGAGGCCTGCCGCGGCGACCACTGGGACACCTGGCTCGCGAGCGACTGCCCGGCGCTGCTCGTCCACGGCACCCGCAGCCAGGCGCTCACGCAGGAGGTGGCCGACGCGATGGTCTCCCGGCGCCCGGGAACCTCGTACGCGCCCCTTGAGGGCGACCACTTCGTGCCGTTCCAGGACCCGCAGGGGCTCTACAAGGCCGTCGCACAGTTCCTGGCCACCCTCTGAGCACGGCGACCGGAACGCCGAAGGGGCGGCGGGCCGACGACCGGCCCACCGCCCCTCACAGGGATACCGCTGCTACTACTTGATGATCGTGATCCGGTCCGCCGCCGGCGGGGCGATCGGGTTCTGCGGCGTCGACTTCGCCAGGAGCGCGTTGAAGCAGTCCAGGTCGGCCGCACCGTTCAGCTTGTTCTTGTGCTCCTTCAGGACGGTGAAACCGTCACCGCCGCCCGCGAGGAACTCGTTCATCGCGACCCGGTAGGTCTTGGCGGGGTCGATCGGCGCACCGTTCAGCTTCACCGAGTCCACGACGATGCGGTCCGCGCCCGCCTTCGTCATGTCCAGGGTGTAGGTGAAGCCCTTCGACACCTGGAGGATCTTCGGGTTCACCCCGTTGACCGGGCCGGTGACCTGCTGCTGGAGCGCGGTGACCAGCTGCGCGCCGGTCAGGTCCACGACGTTCATCATGTTGTTGAACGGCTGGACCGTGTAGGACTCGCCGTACGTCACGACTCCGTCGCCCTCGGCGCCCGCGGCCTTGTAGGCCAGGTCGGCACGGATGCCGCCCGGGTTCATGATGGCCAGCTGCGCGCCGCCCTTGTCTGCCGGGGCGAGCGCCTCCAGCTGCGCGTCGGCGATCAGGTCACCGAGCGGCTTCTCCGGCGACTCCGAGCCGCGGCCCGGGATGTCCGCCGAGATGTAGCCCATGGTGCGGTTGGCGACCGGCGCCGCCAGGGCCTTCCAGCGGTCGATCAGCTCGGTCATGTCCGGGGCCTTGGGCTGGTCCCGGCCCACGACCTTGTTGACCGGCTTGGGCGAGCTGACCGGCGTACGGACGATGTCCTTGGTCTGCCGGTCGTACGTCAGCGTGGTGTCCGTGAACAGCCGGCCGTAGGAGGCGGCGGAGGTCACCATGCGCGGGTTGCCCGCCGGGTCCGGGATGTTGCAGGCGTACGCCTGGTGCGTGTGGCCGGTCACCAGGGCGTCGACCTTCGCGTCCACGTTCTTGGCGATGTCCACGATGGCACCGGAGATGCCGGCGCCCGCGCCCGGGACGTCGCAGTCGTAGTTGTACGCGCCGCTCGCGGGCAGGCCGCCCTCGTGGATCAGCGCGACGATCGACTTCACGCCCTGCTTGTTCAGCTCGGCCGCGTACTTGTTGATCGTCTCGATCTCGTCGCCGAACTTCAGGCCCTTGACGCCCTCGGCGGTGACGACGTCCGGCGTGCCCTCAAGGGTGACGCCGATGAAGCCGATCTTCACGCCCCCCTTCTGCCAGACGAAGGTCGGGTTCAGCATCGGACGCTTGGTCTTCTCGTCCGTGACGTTCGCGGCCAGGTACTTGAACTGGGCGCCCGTGAAGTCCTTGCCGTACTCGAAGCAGCCCTCGACCGGGTGGCAGCCGCCGTACGCCATGCGGCGCAGCTCGGTCTTGCCCTCGTCGAACTCGTGGTTGCCCACGCTGCTGACGTCCAGCTTGAGCTTGTTCAGCGCCTCGACGGTCGGCTCGTCGTGGAAGAGCCCGGACAGCATCGGGCTGCCGCCGATCATGTCACCGGCTGCGGCGGTGACGGAGTACTCGTGGCCCTTGCGGGCCTCGCGCAGGCCGGTGGCGAGGTACTCGACCCCGCCGGCGGGTATGGCTTTGGTGGTGCCGTCGGCCTGACGTTCGCTCACCGTGCCGGAGGAGCCCTGCGGGGGCTCCAGCGTGCCGTGGAAGTCGTTGAACGACAGCATCTGCACGTCGACGGTCCGGCTGTTGGCGGCACCGCCACCACTCGCGGCCCCGGCCGGCAGTGCGGCGGCGACCATCGCCCCGGCCCCGGCCGTGACGGCGAGGGCGGTGAGGGTCAACCGGCGGGCTCGGCGGTGCCGTTGTGGCGTCGCTGACATTTAATCCCCTTTGTGGACAGCGATACTGCTTGGGAGGTCCGCCGAAGCCTATTGTCAACGCGCGTAGCACGACAGGGGGTACCGGGTATCGAGCTGGTTACATGCAGAAGGCGGATCACCGCCGGGACCCCGGGCCGCGCTCCCGCCCGCGCCCCCCGCGGTCGTAGGCTCGGCCTATGACTGACGACGCAGCAGCGGCCCTGGAGCCGGGACGGCAGATTGAGACCCTCGACGAGCTGACGGAGGAACAGGCCGACGCCGTGCTCGCCCTCATCGAGGACGCGGCGCGTACGGACGGCACCACCGCCGTGTCCGAGCAGGGCCGCCTCCAGCTGCGCGGCGGCCCGCGCGAGGGCATCCGGCACTTCCTCCTCACCGAGAAGGGGCGGCTCGCCGGCTACGGGCAGCTGGAGGACACCGACGCGGTGGAGGCCCCGGCCGCCGAGCTCGTCGTACACCCCGCGATGCGCGGCCGCGGCCACGGCCGGGCCCTGGGCAGCGCCCTGCTGGCCGCCTCCGGCAAGCGGATCCGGGTGTGGGCGCACGGCGGCAAGTCGGCCGCCCGCCACCTCGCCCAGGTGCTCGGCCTGACCCTCTTCCGCGAGCTGCGCCAGCTGCGCCGCCCGCTCGGTGCGGACGCCCCCGCCCTGCCGGCGGCGACCCTGCCGGCGGGTGTGACCGTACGCACCTTCGTACCCGGCAGCGACGACGCGGCCTGGCTCGCGGCCAACGCCGACGCCTTCGCCCACCACCCCGAGCAGGGCTCGCTGACGCAGCGGGACCTCAACGACCGGATCGCGCAGCCCTGGTTCGACGCGAAGGGCTTCTTCCTCGCGGAGAAGGGCGGCGAGCTCGTCGGCTTCCACTGGACGAAGATCCACCGCGAGCAGCAGCTCGGCGAGGTCTACGTCGTCGGCGTCCGCCCCGGGGCCCAGGGCGGCGGCCTCGGCAAGGCCCTCACCGCGATCGGCCTGCGCCACCTGGCCGACGCCGGCCTGCCCACGGCGATGCTCTACGTGGACGCCGACAACCCGGCGGCCCTCGCCGTCTACGAAGGCCTCGGCTTCACCACCCACGAGGTCGACCTGATGTACCGCACGGAGAGCTGAGCGGAGCCGGCGCCGGGTCGCCTCCGGGCGACCCGGAAACGGCTCGGCCGCCCAGGCTGACCCTGGAAGCCACACGCCATTAACCGGGCATTAAGACGCGCTTGCGACTCTCCCCGCATGCAGCCCCGACTCCGTCTGACGGCCGACACTTCCGACGCGCCTGTCCTGCCGCGTGCGCGGAACAATGGAGTCATGAGCCACAAGCCCAGCGCAGGCCCCACCGAGGTCCCCTCCCAGCACCCGTCCCACAGCTCCGCGGCCTCCGCGGAAGCCGTCGCCTCGCGCGCGGTCTCCGGAGCGCACGCGCGCCTGGGCTCCATAGCGGCGCACCGGCCCCACGTGGACCTCGAACCCGATCTCGACGCGGATCTGGACGCCTACGACGACAAGGACGGCGGAGAGCTGCCCCCCGGGCGCTTCCTCGACCGGGAGCGCAGCTGGCTCGCCTTCAACGAGCGGGTGCTGGAGCTCGCCGAGGACCCGACGACCCCGCTGCTGGAGCGCGCGAACTTCCTGGCGATCTTCGCGAGCAACCTCGACGAGTTCTTCATGGTCCGCGTCGCCGGCCTCAAGCGGCGCATCGCGACGGGCGTCGCCACCCGTTCGGCCTCAGGCCTCCAGCCCCGTGAGGTGCTGGACCTCATCTGGACCCGCTCGCGCGAGCTCATGGCCCGCCACGCCGCCTGCTTCCAGCAGGACATCTCCTCCGCGCTGGCCGAGGAGGGCATCCACCTGATCCGCTGGCCCGACCTCAGCGAGAAGGAGCAGGCCCGCCTCTTCACCCTGTTCCGCAACCAGATCTTCCCGGTGCTCACCCCGCTGGCCGTGGACCCCGCGCACCCCTTCCCGTACATCTCGGGCCTCTCGCTGAACCTCGCGGTCGTCGTGCGCAACCCCGTCAGCGGCCACCGCCACTTCGCCCGCGTCAAGGTCCCGCCGCTCCTCTCCCGCTTCCTGGAGGCCTCCCCGCAGCGCTACGTCCCGCTGGAGGACGTCATCGCCGCGCACCTGGAGGAGCTGTTCCCGGGCATGGAGGTGCTCGCGCACCACATGTTCCGCGTGACCCGCAACGAGGACCTGGAGGTCGAGGAGGACGACGCCGAGAACCTCCTCCAGGCCCTGGAGAAGGAGCTCATGCGGCGCCGCTTCGGGCCGCCGGTGCGCCTGGAGGTCGAGGAGGCCATCGACCCCGGCATCCTGGACCTCCTCGTACAGGAGCTGAACATCTCCGCCGCCGAGGTCTACCCGCTGCCCGGACCGCTGGACCTGACCGGGCTCTTCGGTATCGCCTCGCTGGACCGGCCCGAGCTGAAGTACCCGAAGTTCATCGCCGGCACCCACCGCGACCTCGCCGAGGTCGAGTCCGCCTCCGCGCCCGACATCTTCGCCGCGCTGCGCGAGCGGGACGTGCTGCTGCACCACCCGTACGACTCCTTCTCCACCTCGGTGCAGGCCTTCCTGGAGCAGGCCGCCGCCGACCCGGACGTCCTCGCGATCAAGCAGACGCTGTACCGCACCTCCGGCGACTCCCCGATCGTCGACGCCCTGATCGACGCCGCCGAGTCCGGCAAGCAGGTCCTCGTACTCGTCGAGATCAAGGCCCGCTTCGACGAGCAGGCCAACATCAAGTGGGCGCGCAAGCTGGAGGAGTCCGGCTGCCACGTCGTCTACGGGCTCGTCGGCCTCAAGACCCACTGCAAGCTCTCCCTCGTGGTCCGCCAGGAGGGGGAGCAGCTGCGCCGCTACTCGCACGTCGGCACCGGCAACTACCACCCCAAGACCGCCCGGCTCTACGAGGACCTCGGCCTGCTCACCGCCGACCCGCAGGTCGGCGCGGACCTCTCCGACCTGTTCAACCGGCTGTCCGGCTACTCGCGCCGCGAGACCTACCGCCGGCTGCTCGTCGCCCCGCGCTCGCTGCGCGACGGCCTGGTCTCGCGGATCGACAAGGAGGCCGAGCACCACCGGGCCGGCCGCCCCGCGTACGTGCGCCTGAAGATGAACTCGATCGTCGACGAGGCCCTCATCGACTCGCTCTACCAGGCCTCCCGGGCGGGCGTCCCGATCGACATCTGGGTCCGCGGCATCTGCGCCGTGCGCCCCGGCGTCCCGGGGCTCTCGGAGAACATCCGGGTCCGCTCGATCCTCGGCCGCTTCCTGGAGCACTCGCGGCTCTTCGCCTTCGGCAACGGCGGCGAACCCGAGGTGTACATCGGCAGCGCCGACATGATGCACCGCAACCTCGACCGCCGTATCGAGGCACTGGTCAGGGTCGCCGACCCGGCCCACCGCGCGGCACTGGACCGGCTTCTGGCAACCGGCATGTCCGACGCCACCTCCTCCTGGCACCTGGGACCGGACGGCGAATGGACCCGGCACAGCACGGACAGCGAGGGCCAGCCGCTGCGGCACGTTCAGGAGATGCTCATAGACGCCCGGAGGCGCCGGCGTGGCTCAGCCAAACCATGACCTGATGGCGGGTACAGCGGGTACGGCAGGTACCGCGGGCGAGGTGCTCGGCGCGTACCTGCGGGCCCAGGCCACCGCTTTCCTGCGCGGGCTGCGCCTGCACGAGGAGAGCGGGGCCGACGCCGCGGAGGGCAGCGACGCGGCGCGCAGCCTGCGGGGGGCCGCGCGCCGGATCAGCGGTTCCCTGGCCACGTTCCGGGTGGTGACCGAGTCCGCCTGGGCCGACGCGCTGCGCACCGAGCTGGTGTGGCTGTCCTCGACGCTGGCCGACGAGCACGCGTACGCCGCCCGCCTCACCCGGCTGATGGACGCCCTGCACCGGCTGTCGGGCTCCCCGGAGTTCCCGGCCCCGCGCGGCGCGGCGGCGGCCGGGTCGCTCACCGTGGGCTCGGCCCGGGCGGGCGCCCTGCTGGAGCGCCAGCTGACCCTGGCCCGGACCCGCGCGCACTCCGCGACCCTCCAGGCGCTGGGCTCCTCGCGGTTCCACGCGGTGGCCGACGCGGTGGCGGTGCTGGCTTCTGAGGTGCCGCTGGACCCCGTCGCGGCCCGCGGGCGGGTGGGCGAGGTCCTGGTCCCGCTGGCGGCGGTGGCCGAAACCCGCCTGACGGCGGCGGTGGAGGTACTGCCCCCCGCCCCGGAGGCGCACCCGTACAACCCGGACCACGACGGCCCCTGGAACGAGGTGCGCCGCCTGCTGCGGGTCCACCGCTACGCGCGCGAGACGCTGGGCGAGGACGTGGCCCGGCTGGCGGTCGCGGGCGAGGCCCTGGACCGCCACCGCGACGCGGCCGAGGCGGCGGCCGCCTCGGCGACGGCCGCGCGCACGCCGCGGATCGCCCCGGCGACGGCGTACGCATTGGGCGTCCTGCACGCCGACCAGCGCCACGAGGTGGAGGCCGCCCGGTTCACCTTCCACGACCTGTGGCAGCCGGCGCCCGCCGTTTCCTGAGGGAGGCGCGGGGCAGGAGTGCGGGTGCGGGCGTCCGCGCGGTCACGCAACGGTAACGGGTGGATAACGCCCACCGACGCCCAGGTGTCGCTCCGGCCTCCCACACCATGCCGTCCGCCATGGTTCACCATCCGTTCACCCGGCCCGGTCGGCCGCTTCACCTGATCTGCCTAATTTCGGTGGTGCACGGTGAGAGTCGCGAACGAGAAGAGCGGCCGGCCGGGCAAACCGACGTAGTCCTCTTCGCACGCCGCCCCGATACAGAAAGCGGCCGGCGGCTTCTGGAAGGAACACCCGAAAGTGAAGCTTCAGCGCAAGAACATGCTTCGTGCCTCCGCCCTCGGTGCGCTTGTCGTGTCCGGCGCCCTGGTCCTCACGGCGTGCGGCTCGGACGACAACACCAAGGACAACGGCGCTTCCGGCAAGCCGTCGGCCCCGGTGAGCGACATCAAGTGCGACGACGCCAAGGGCAAGCTCCTGGCTTCGGGCTCCTCCGCGCAGAAGAACGCGGTCGAGCTGTGGGTGAAGAACTACATGGCCGCCTGCTCCGGCGTCGAGGTCAACTACAAGTCCTCCTCCTCCGGTGAGGGCATCGTCGCCTTCAACCAGGGCACCGTCGGTTTCGCCGGCTCCGACTCGGCGCTGAAGCCGGAGCAGGTCGAGGAGTCGAAGAAGATCTGCACCGGTGGCCAGGGCGTCAACCTGCCGATGGTCGGCGGCCCGGTCGCCCTCGGCTTCAACATCGCCGGCGTGGACAAGCTGAACCTCGACGCCGCCACGATCGCCAACATCTTCAACGACAAGATCAAGAAGTGGGACGACGAGGCGATCAAGAAGCTGAACCCCGGCGTCACGCTTCCCTCCACCGCCATCCAGGCCTTCCACCGCTCCGACGACTCGGGCACCACCGAGAACGTCACCAAGTACCTCAAGGCCACCGCCGCCGACGCCTGGCCGTACGAGGCCGCGAAGAAGTGGGCCGCCCCGGGCGGCCAGGCCGCCTCCGGCTCCGCCGGTGTCGCCGCCCAGGTCAAGCAGGTCGACGGTGCGATCGGCTACTTCGAGCTCTCCTTCGCCAGCTCGCAGAGCATCAAGACGGTCGACCTGAACACGGGCGCCGCCGCCCCGGTCAAGGCCACCGGTGAGAACGCCTCCAAGGCCATCGCCGCCGCCAAGGTCGCCGGCACGGGCTCCGACCTGGCGCTGAAGCTCGACTACACCACCAAGGCCGAGGGCGCCTACCCGCTCGTCCTGGTGACGTACGAGGTCGTCTGCGACAAGGGCAACAAGGCCGAGACGCTCCCGACCGTGAAGTCCTTCCTGAACTACGCGGCCTCGGACGCGGGCCAGAAGGTCCTCCTGGAGAACGGCTACGCGCCGATCCCCGCCGAGATCAACGCCAAGGTCCGCGAGGTCATCAAGAACCTCGGCTAAATCCTGACCCCTGGGGTGGCCGGCCCCTCCCGTCCGAGACGGCCGGCCACCCCCAGGGACCCTCCCCCTCCACCCGGGGGAATCCGGTGCACCGCCGCCCGGGGGCCCGCCCCCATCCAGACCGGAAAGAACATGGCTTCCACCACACCCACCCAGATAGACACGGCTCCGCCTGTCTCCAAGAGCGGAAGGTCCACCGGCCGCGCCGGTGACAAGATCTTCGCGGGGCTCTCCAAGGGCTCCGGCATCCTGCTCCTGGTGATCATGGCGTCGATCGCCGCCTTCCTCACCTACCGCGCCTCGATCGCCCTGTCGAAGAACGAGGGGAACTTCCTCACCACCTTCGACTGGAACGCGTCGGCCAACCCGCCCGTCTTCGGCATCGCCGTCCTGCTCTTCGGCACCGTCGTCAGCTCGATCATCGCGATGGCCATCGCGGTTCCGATCGCCGTCGGCATCGCCCTGTTCATCTCGCACTACGCGCCGCGCAAGCTGGCCGCACCCCTCGCCTACGTGGTCGACCTGCTGGCCGCCGTGCCGTCGATCATCTACGGCATCTGGGGCGCCCTCTTCCTCGTCCCGCAGCTGAACGGCCTGAACCTCTGGCTGGACGAGTACCTGGGCTGGACCTACGTCTTCGAGAAGACCCAGGTCGGCGTCGCCCGCTCGCTCTTCACCGTCGGCATCCTGCTCGCGATCATGATCCTGCCGATCGTGACCAGCGTCAGCCGCGAGGTCTTCCTCCAGGTCCCGCGCATGAACGAGGAGGCCGCCCTGGCCCTCGGCGCGACCCGCTGGGAGGTCATCCGGATGGCCGTGCTGCCCTTCGGCCGCTCCGGCGTCATCTCCGCCTCGATGCTCGGCCTCGGCCGCGCGCTCGGCGAGACCATGGCCGTCGCGACCGTCCTCTCCCCGAGCTTCCTGATCTCGTTCCACGTCCTCAACCCGGGCGGCGGCACCTTCGCGCAGAACATCGCCGCGAAGTTCGACGAGGCCAACGAGTTCGGCCGGGACGCACTGATCGCCTCCGGTCTCGTGCTCTTCCTGCTCACCCTGCTCGTCAACGGCGCCGCGCGCCTGATCATCGCTCGCCGCAAGGACTTCTCGGGGGCGAACGCCTGATGAGCCACGCACTCCAGGACCAGCGCCCCAGCCGCGCCACCAGGTCCGTAGCCCCCGCCAGCCTCACCCGGGGCGGCCTGCCGCGCTGGGCCCCCGCCGCCATCGCGGTCCTCTCGACCGCCCTCGGCTGCGGCATCGGCGCCGTCTTCGGCCTCGACAGCAAGGTGCAGTGGGGTCTGATCGCCGCCCTCCTGTTCGTCGCCGTGACGTACACCTCCAGCGCGGTGATCGAGAACCGCCGCCAGGCCAAGGACCGCGTCGCGACCTCCGTCGTATGGGTCTGCTTCGTCCTCGCGGTCGTCCCGCTGCTCTCGCTGATGTGGACCACGGTCAGCCGCGGCTTCAAGCTCCTCGACGGCAACTTCCTCAGCCACTCCATGAACGGCGTGACCAGCTTCGACCAGGGCGGCGGCGTCTACCACGCGCTGCTCGGCACCATCGAGCAGGTCGGCCTGGCCACCGTGATCGCGGCCCCCATCGGCCTGCTGACCGCCGTCTACCTGGTCGAGTACGGCAAGGGCACGCTCGCCAAGGCCGTGACGTTCTTCGTGGACGTCATGACCGGCATCCCCTCCATCGTCGCGGGTCTGTTCATCCTGACGACCTGGAACCTGATGCTCGGCTTCGGCCCCTCCGGCTTCGCCGGCGCGATGGCCCTGTCGATCCTGATGATGCCCGTCGTGGTCCGCTCCACCGAGGAGATGCTCAAGCTCGTCCCGAACGAGCTGCGCGAGGCCGCCCTGGCCCTCGGTGTGCCGAAATGGCGCGTGATCCTCAAGGTCGTGCTGCCCACGGCCATCGGCGGAATCTCCACCGGTGTCATGCTGGCAGTGGCCCGCATCGCCGGTGAGACCGCGCCGATCATGCTGCTGGTCTTCGGCTCCCAGCTGATCAACGGAAACCCCTTCGAAGGTGCTCAGTCCTCGCTCCCCCTCTACATCTGGGAGCAGTACAAGGTCGGCAGTGAAGCCTCCTACGACCGGGCATGGGCCGCAGCGCTCGTCCTGATCGCCTTCGTCATGATCCTCAATCTGGTGGCCCGCGGCATCGCCCGCTGGAAGGCCCCGAAGACCGGTCGCTGACGCGACTCCTGAAAGCGAAGTGACCCCTCATGGCAAAGCGAATCGACGTCAGCGGACTGTCCGCCTTCTACGGCAGCCACAAGGCCATCGATGACATCTCGATGACCGTGGAGCCGCGCTCCGTGACCGCCTTCATCGGCCCGTCCGGCTGCGGCAAGTCCACCTTCCTGCGCACCCTGAACCGCATGCACGAGGTCACCCCCGGGGGCCGCGTCGAGGGCAAGGTGCTCCTGGACGACGAGAACCTGTACGGCCCCGGCGTGGACCCGGTCGCGGTCCGCCGCACGGTCGGCATGGTCTTCCAGCGCCCGAACCCCTTCCCCACCATGTCGATCTTCGACAACGTGGCGGCGGGCCTGCGGCTGAACGGCTCCTTCAAGAAGGCCGAGCTCCAGGACATCGTGGAGAAGTCCCTCCAGGGCGCCAACCTCTGGAACGAGGTCAAGGACCGCCTGAACAAGCCCGGCTCCGGCCTCTCCGGCGGCCAGCAGCAGCGCCTGTGCATCGCCCGCGCCATCGCGGTCGAGCCGCAGGTCCTCCTGATGGACGAGCCCTGCTCGGCCCTCGACCCGATCTCCACCCTCGCGATCGAGGACCTGATCGGCGAGCTCAAGGAGCGCTTCACGATCGTCATCGTGACGCACAACATGCAGCAGGCGGCCCGCGTCTCGGACCGCACCGCCTTCTTCAACCTGTCGGCGGTCGGCCAGCCGGGCAAGCTCATAGAGATCGACGACACGGACCGGATCTTCTCGAACCCGTCCGTCCAGGCGACCGAGGACTACATCTCCGGCCGCTTCGGCTAAACCGGGATGTTCTGAACGTCCTGCGGTGCTGCATGGCGGTGCCACCGCAAGGCGAAAGAAAGAGGGCCGGCTCCCCCTGGGTGGGGGGAGCCGGCCCGCTTTCGTTTCCCGGCGCGCTACACGAACGCGAGGTTCACGATCCAGAAGCTGACCGCGGCGACCAGGGCCGCGGCCGGCATGGTGATGAACCAGCCCAGGATGATGTTCTTGGCGACGCCCCAGCGGACCGCGTTCACCCGCTTGGTCGCACCCACACCCATGATCGCCGAGGTGATCACGTGGGTGGTGGAGATCGGCGCGTGGAAGAGGAACGCCGAGCCGAACATGATCGAGGCGCCGGTGGTCTCCGCCGCGAAGCCCTGCGGCGGGTCCAGCTCGATGATCTTCCGGCCGAGGGTCCGCATGATGCGCCAGCCGCCCGCGTACGTGCCCAGCGACAGCATCACGGCGCACACGACCTTGACCCAGATCGGGATCGCCTCGTCGGCGCCCTGCACGTCGGCGATGACCAGCGCCATCACGACGATGCCCATCGTCTTCTGCGCGTCCTGGAGGCCGTGGCCCAGGGCCATGGCCGCCGCCGACACCGTCTGCGCGATACGGAAGCCGCGCTTGGCCTTGTGCGGGTTGGCCCGGCGGAAGATCCACAGGATGGCGACCATCACCAGGTAACCGGCCACCAGACCGACGACCGGCGAGACGAACATCGGGATGACGACCTTCTCGACCACGCCGTCCCACAGGACGTCGATGCCGCCGGCCAGCGCCGCGCCCACCATGCCGCCGAACAGGGCGTGCGAGGAGGACGAGGGCAGGCCGAAGTACCAGGTGATCAGGTTCCACACGATCGCGCCGACCAGCGCCGCGAAGAGGATCCACATGCCCCGGTTCCCGTGGGGCGTCTCGATCAGGCCCTTGCTGACCGTCTTGGCGACCCCGCTGCCCAGGAAGGCACCGGCGAGGTTCATCACCGCGGCCATCGCGAGCGCGGCCCGCGGGGTCAGCGCCCGCGTCGAGACCGACGTAGCGATCGCGTTCGCGGAGTCGTGGAAACCGTTCGTATAGGTAAAGCCGAGCGCGACACCGATGGTCACGACCAGAGCGAAGGTGTCCACGAGGTTCAGGACTCCTTGACCGCGATGGTCTCCACCGTGTTCGCAACGTGCTCGAACGCGTCGGCCGCCTCTTCGAGCACGTCGACGATCTGCTTGAGCTTCAGCACCTCAATGGCGTCGTACTTGCCGTTGAAGAGCTGGGCGAGCAGCTTGCGGTGGATCTGGTCGGCCTGGTTCTCCAGACGGTTGACCTCGATCCAGTACTCGGTGAGGTTGTCCATCGTCCGCAGGTGCGGCATGGCCTCTGCGGTCAGCTCGGCCGCGCGCGCCAGCACCTCGATCTGCTGCTCGACGCCCTTGGGGAGCTCCTCCACGTTGTAGAGGACGACCAGGTCGACCGCCTCCTCCATGAAGTCCATGATGTCGTCGAGGCACGAGGCGAGGTTGTAGATGTCCTCGCGGTCGAACGGCGTGATGAAGGAGGAGTTGAGCTGGTGGAAGATCGCGTGGGTGGCGTCGTCCCCCGCGTGCTCCGCCGCCCGCATCCGCTCCGCGATCTCGGCCCGGGCGGAGGAGTCCGCTCCGAGCAGTTCCATCAGGAGCTTGGAGCCCGTGACGATGTTGTCCGCGGATGCGGCGAACATGTCGTAGAAGCTCGTCTCCCTGGGGGTCAGACGAAATCGCACGTGAGGTCCTCGGGGTGCATTGGATTCGGTCAGGCTGATGCTAGGCGCATCCCCCGGCCACGGCTAACCGGCGGTTCCCCAGTGTCCTCCATCAGGCAGAGTGGGGACGTCGGCCCCCTGCCCCTGCGGCCGCGGGCCGGTACCCTATACCCACGAGGGGTATGTATCGCCATGCATCCCCCGTTCCGGACCACGGGAGGACGCATGACCACCATCGAGGCGGAGGGCTCCGGAGCCGAAACCGGCACGGAAGCGCCGGCGGTGCACGGCTACCACCACCAGAAGGACGAGCACCTCAAGCGGCTGCGCCGCATCGAGGGCCAGATCAGGGGCCTGCAGCGGCTCGTCGACGAGGACGTCTACTGCATCGACATACTCACCCAGGTCTCGGCGAGCACGAAGGCGCTCCAGTCCTTCGCGCTCCAGCTGCTGGAGGAGCACCTGCGGCACTGCGTCGCCGACGCGGCGGTCAAGGGCGGGGCGGAGATCGACGCCAAGGTCGAGGAAGCCACGAAGGCCATCGCGCGCCTGCTGCGCACCTGACGTCCGGCTGGGGCCTCCCGGCCTCCTAGAGGCCGAGCAGGACCTCGTCGATCCGGTCCAGGCTGAGCCGGTCCTCCTCCGCCGCGGAGGCCGCGATGATCAGCTCACCGCACAGTTCGATCTCGGCGAGCGCCACGTGGTCCTGCACCGTCGTACCGCCTGCGGGAGTCACGCGTGTCACCTCTATCTGCCGCCATCGGTCGTCGGCGCTCGTCGTCTCAGCGTAGGGAGGGCGGGGCGCGGTGCGCATGACACGGAAGGACCATTTCCGGCTACCGGCCCATGGCCCGATCGCGCCGCCCCCGCAGGGCCCGGCCGGCTAGTCGGCGATCTTCCCGGCGTAAATGTCCCCGCTTGCCGGCAATACGACCGTCACCGGGGTCCCGAAGCCGTAGAGCAGCGTGGTCGATGACACATCGATCACGCCATCGTTGACGTAGGTGAAGCGGTGGCGGACCTTGCGCAGCCGACCCTGCTCGTCGAGGTACGCGTCGAAGGGCACGTTGTCCTTGCTGAACCCTTTCGCCGCCGCCTCCAGGGCGCCCCGCACGCCAGGCGAGGCGCTGCGCGCGGCCCGCGCGATGTCGGTGGTGCCCCGGTAGTGCCGCACCTTGGTGCCGGCCACCTCGGTCTCCCCGACGTACGTCACCTCCTGCGCGCCCCGGAGCAGCTCGGCCGCGGTGAGCGGGTCGGTGGCCCCGCCCGTGACGAGGTTCCCGTCCGCGAGGGTCGTCGTGTCGACCCGGACCCACTTGTCGTCGGGGACGCCGGCGCCGCGGTTCTTCATGTACAGCGCGCCGGGCACCAGCAGTTCGGTGATGGGCCGGTGCTCGGCCTTGCCCTTCACGTCGGCCGGGAGCATGACCAGGAGCTGGCCCATCCGGTTCTTGAAGTCCACCCCGCCCTCGCCCCGGATCGTGACCCGGGTGCCGCCGGTGGCCATCTCCATCGCCGTACGGGCCCGGGCGCTGCCGGTCTCCGCCAGCGCGTCCGCAGCGCCCCGGACCGCTGCGGCCGGGTCCGCGGGGGGCCGGTCGTCGCTGTCCGGGCCGCCGCACCCGCTCATCGCGGCCACGGCCAGGGCCGCGCCGACGGTGAGCGCCGCGCCACCCGCACGCCCGCGCCGCCGCCTGTGCTGGTGCACCACCATCGCCTGCCAACCCCCAACGCGTGACCGCTGTTTGCCCGAGGCCCCACCCGCTCCGCTTAACGAGATCCGGGGTTTCCCGTCACGGGGCCGGGCTCTTGGACAGTGCCCTCGGCGGCGTTACGGGGCGGGGCCGGCCCGGGTACCGTGGAGGCGTGGAACCGCACACCGAAGCGACCCTGGTCCCTCCACTCGGCTCCGTGCCGCTGCCCCGCGACCCCGCGGGGCAGGCGCAACCGCCCTCCGGCCACAGCACGAGCACCGCTGATCGCGGCTCGTTCTGCGTGGCCGTCTGCACCTGCGGCTGGAAGGGCCCGGCGCGGCGCTCGCGCGACCTGGCCCGCAAGGACGCCGCCCGCCACACGGTGGGGTAGGCCGGGGCAGCCCGCCGCCCCGGTCGCGGCGCGCGTCGCCCGTTCGGACGGCCCCGCTGGCCGCCCCGGCCGGGAGCGGATGCCCTTGACTCATGCCCCGACTCGCACCCCGACTCGCCGCCCTGATGTGGGCGCTGCTCATCTCCTTCGCGTCCGCCGCCGCGGCCTGGGCCAGGCCGGTGGGCAGTGCGGACGGGCCGGGCGACGTGGCCCTGGCCATCGGGGTCACCTCCGCCGCGGCCGTGGCCACCGGGCTGTGGCTGCGCTCGCGCTACCGCCGCGGCGGGGACGAAGGCGGCGACCCGTGACCCCGCGCCCCCGCCCGGCGGCGGTGCGGCTGTGCTTCGGGGTGGCGGGGCTGTGCCTGCTGGCGGCCGTACTGCTGTCCGTATGGGAGTCGTACGGACAGAGCTGAACCCGTATCAGGCGGCCAGGTCGCTCTCGTGCCCACGCACGGGCGGCGAGGTCTGCGCCTGCGCGAGGTCCACCGGCAGCGGCACCGCGCGGCCCCGGGCCCGTACGAGCACGCCCAGGCGCCGGGCGCGGGCCACGCGGCGCACCACCGGGGTCAGCAGCGCCATCGCGAGCGGGGCGAGCAGCAGCACGACGGCGGTGCCGAGGGCGAGGCCGCCGATGACGTCGGTCGGGTAGTGGACGCCCATGTAGACGCGGCACAGGCCCTCCAGCACGGCCAGGCCGATGCCGAGGTAGCCGAGCTTGCGGTTGGCGATGAACAGGCCGACGCCCAGGGCCATGGCGAGGGTGGCGTGGTCGCTGACGAAGGAGAACTCGCTGCGGCCGAAGGCCAGTCCGGGTTCGAGCACCTCGACCCCGGCGTGCTGCCGGAACGGCCGCGGGCGCCCGACGAACTCGCGCAGCGGGATGTTGACGAGCAGGGCGGCGGCCGCGCCCAGCGGGGCCCACACGAGCGCGGCGAAGGACTCGACGGCGGTGGCCTCGTCCTGCCGGCGGGCACCGCGCCAGCACCACAGGACCAGGAGCACCAGGGCCGCGAGGAACCCGTACTCCCCGATGGCTCCGACGGCCCGGTCGACGGCGCTCGGGGCGTGCCGGGACAGTCCGTTGATCTCGTACAGCAGGCTTACATCCAGGTTCGGCCCACCAGTTGTGAGTCCAGCCATGGTGATGCGGCCCCTTGCCCTTGCCTTGGTTCTCGTCCGGGCGCACCACGGTGTGCGCCTCTTCGCCCCCGGTGATCAGCCCTGCTGTCCATGGAACGCCCGTTCTGGCGGCTACGTTCCACTCTCCACCGAATGATCACCCCAACGTTATCGAAGAGTGACTCATCGTCGCAGCCCAGGGCCTTTGCCTCACGGAGAGTTGCCACCTCAGGCGCGCTTCGGCAGCGCCTCCGCCCCGTCCTTGGTCACGCGGGTCGCGCCGAAGTAGTCGGGCGTGTCGATCTTGTCGAAGCGGATCACGGCCCCGGTGTAGGGCGCGTTGACCATGTACCCGCCGCCGACGTAGAGCCCGACGTGCCGGATGTCCCGAGAGTTCGTCAGATCGTCGGAGAAGAACACGAGATCACCGGGCAGCAGATCCGCCCGCGAGGGATGCGGCCCGGCGTTGTACTGATCGTTCGCCACGCGCGGCAACTCGATCCCGACGCTCTCGTACGCCGCCTTGGTCAACCCGGAACAGTCGAACCGCCCACCCTGATCGGCAGTCCCGTTCCCACCCCACAGATACAGCGTCCCGAGCTGCTTCTGCGCGAAGTAAATAGCCCCGGCCGCCTGCTGCGAAGGCGCCACCCGCCCGACGGGGGCCTCGAAGCTCTTGGCGAGGGTCGTGATGGTCTTCACGTAGCCCTGGGTCTCGCGGAACGGCGGTACGCCCTGGTGCTGGACGACCGCTCCCGGACCCGCGTTGTAGGCCGCGAGCATGTTGTGGACCGGGTCTCCGGGCACCTTGCTCACATAGCGCGCCAGCTCGCAGTCGTACGAAGCGGCCGAGGGGATGGCGTCGTTCGGATCCCAGATGTCACGGTCGCCGTCGCCGTCCCCGTCGATCCCGTGCGTGGCCCAGGTACCCGGGATGAACTGCGCGATGCCCCGCGCGTCCGCCGGACTGACGATGTCGGGGTCCCAGCCGCTCTCCGAGTAGAGCTGCGCCGCGAGCAGGGCCGGCGTGAGCGTCGGGCAGAGGTTGCCCCACTTCTGCACGAGCGACTGGTACTTCCCGGGTACGGCCCCCTTGGCGAGCCCCAGCCGCCCTCCGGCACCACCCGCCAGACCGGCGGCCGCCGAGTACGTACCGACCACGAGGAGGGCGACGAAGCACAGGCACGCCCCGAAACCGATCCCACCCATCACCCAGACTCTGCGCACCCGGCAACCCTCCCCCATCGAGCGGCCTTTCCCAGGGCATTCGCCACCCGTGTCGAATCATCCCTTCTGTCGGCCGTCCCGGTCAGCCCTTACGGCCGATCCCTTCCGCCTCAGCTGATGAATCCCGTACAGAACACGCTCTTGTGTTCCGTGTCGGAAGTGGCATGCCGGAACACCACCGTCCAGCCGCCGGGCTCCTGGGCGAGCGGCGGCGCCTTGACCTTCTTGCCGTTCAGCTCCATGGAGAAGTCGTCCGGGTAGGTCAGGTTCTTCCACTCCGTCGCGACGCCCTCGTAGATGTTGCGGGCCCTGGCCACGAAGCCGAGCTGGCGGTTGTCCGTCACCGTGGTGGACCGGCCGCTCTCGTCGATCTCGTGCTGCGGCTTGACGACGACCGCCACGTAGTACGCGGGCATGTCCGGCGGGGCGTACTTCATCCGGTAGCTGATCTGGACGGTGCCCGGCTTCACTTGATGCGTGTAGTCGTTCTCCGCCGTCGTCACAGCGATCTGAAAATCCGACTTAGCGCGCTCTTCCTCGGGTTCCTTGCAGGTGTCCTTGGTGGGGTCGAAGTCGTCGATGTTCGGCCCGGTCTGCTTGATGAACACGGGCGGCCCGGCGGGGGACTGCGCGGAGGGGGACTGCGCCACCGGGCTCCCCGACGGCCCGCCGCCGCCCGGCGTCTGCGCGGCCGGGCTCCGGCCACCGGCGCGGTCGTCCTCGCTGCCCTCGCCACCCTTGCCTCCCAACGGGAGCTTCCACACGGCCACCGTCCCCACCACCGCCAGGGCCACCGCGGCGGCCACCCACAGCACCGTCCGCCGCCGGCGCGGGGCAGCGGCCGCGCTCTGCGGCCGCGCCGCGCTCCCGGGCCGGGTCGGCGTGTAGGCGTACGGCACGCCGGGTCCCTGTGTACGCATCTCGTGCACGGGCACGGCCTCGCCCAACACGCCCAGCCCGACGTACACCGGATCGTCGATCAGCGCGTCCCGCACCCCGCAGCGCCGGATGACCTCGGCCGGATCCGGCCGCTGCGCCGGGTCCTTCGCGACGCACGCCTCGATCAGCGCCGCCAGCCCCGGCTCCACCCCCGACACGTCGATCGGCTCGTGCACCGCCCGATAGCCCACCGTCGCAGCCGCGCCGACGCCGAACGGCGGCCGCCCGGTCGCCGCGTACGCGAGCGTCGCGCCGAGCGCGAAGACGTCGGCGCCGGCCCCGGCCTCGGCGCCCAGCAGCACTTCCGGCGCCGTGAACCCAGGAGTGCCCGGCGCCTGACCGTCCTGGGTGAGGGCCGTCTCGCCCACACCGCGCGCGATCCCGAAGTCGATCAGCTGCGGCCCCTGCGCCCCCAGGATGACGTTCTGCGGCTTGAGGTCCCGGTGGGTCACCCCGTACGCGTGGACGCTCGCCAGCCCCTCCGCCAGCGCCGCGAACAGCCGCCGGCAGGTGTCCGCGGGCAACGCGCCCCGCTCGGCCACGGCGTGACTGAGCGTCGGGCCCGCCACGTACTCGGTGGCGATCCAGTACGGCGGCGCCGCCAGCGAGGCGTCGATCAGGTTCGCCGTGTACGCCGACCGCACCGCGCGTACCGTCTCCGCCTCCCGGCGGAACCGCGCCAGCGCCTCCGGGTGGCCCGTGATCTCGTCCCGGATCACCTTGACGGCCACCAGCCGCCCACCCGGCGAACGCCCCAGGTACACCTGGCCCATGCCGCCGGCGCCCAGCCGGGCCAGCAGCGCCTGCGCCCCGATGTGGGCGGGATCGGTGTCTCTCAGGGCCTCCATCCGCCCGAGGGTGTCACACCGACTTCCGCTCCAGGAAGCCGGGTTGGGATCACCTCGGGGCCACGAACAGGCTCTGCGCGCTCCGTCCGATCGGGCCCTTCTCGTCGTGGAGCCGGGCGTCCGCGAGGCCGATACCGGCCGCGTCCACGCTCGTACGGGCCTCCACGCAGGCCCATTCGCCGACGGGGTGGCGGTGCAGGTGGACGGTGAGGTCGCCGTTGATGAAGACGTAGCGCCCGAAGTCCATGACCGCGCTGATGCCGTTGCCGGAGTCGGCGGCGATCAGCACCCGGTCCAGGGCCCGGACCTCCTCGCCCGCGATGAGCGGGACCTTCATCCGCATCCAGCAGGTGCCGGGCCCGGGCTCGACGAACGCGCCCTCGGTGAAGCGGGTCTCCATGGCGGAGTGGTAGCCGGTCTCCCACGGCACCGGGAAGAACGGGGTCACCCCCACCTCCCCCGGCGGCGGCAGCATCGGCCCGGGCGCCACCGCCGGTACGGCCTCGGCCGCGACCCGGATGCGCAGGGCCCGCGCCAGCATCACGGGCGCGCCGCCCGCGGGGCCGAGGGCGGCCTCGACCACCTCGGTGCTGCGCCCGGCCCGCAGCACGCTGGTGGTGAGCTCCAGCATGCCGATCGGTACCGGGCGCAGGATCTCGTACGTGATCCGGGCGATCCGCATGTCCTCGCGCGCACCCGGCCGCTCCTCGACGGCGCGCCCGAGCAGCGCGGCCGGCGGCCCTGCGTGCTGCGAGCCGGGGTCCCACGGCCCGCGCGTGTACTCGGTGGCCTGGAACCGGCCCGTGTCGATCCGCTCGTAGAACGCCTCGGGAGTGCCCATGCCCCGCACGCTACCGACTGGTAACCGGGCTTGCCAGCCCTTCGGCACTTGACGCGGTACCCGCGCAGCGGCCCTGCGGCCCGGCTCAGCGGGCGAACCCCAGCCCCACCCCGAGCCCCACCAGCACCGAGCCGATGGCCCGGTTCAGCGCCTTCTGGGCCTTCAGCATCCGCTCGCGCAGGCGCGAGTTGGAGAAGAAGAGCGCCACCGCCGCGAACCAGCCCAGGTGCGCCGCCGACATGAACAGCCCGTAGCCGGCCTGCTGCCACATCCCGGTGTCCGGGTTCACGACCTGCGTGAAGGTGGACACGACGAACAGCGTGGTCTTCGGGTTCAGGACGTTGGTCAGGAAACCGGAGCGCATCGCTCCGAGCGGAGTCAGCTGCGGCTTCGAATCCAGGTCCACGGTCACCTCGGCGCGCGCCCGGAAGGTGCGGATGCCGATCCACACCAGGTACGCGGCTCCGGCCAGCTTGATCGCCGTGAACAGCGCGGTGGAGGAGGCGATCAGCAGACCGACCCCGAGCATCGTGTACGAGACGTGGACCAGCACTCCGGCCGCGACCCCGGCGGCCGCGAACAGCCCGGTGGGGCGGCCGTAGAGGTAGCTGTTGCGGACCACCATGGCGAAATCGGCGCCGGGGCTGATGACGGCGAGGAGGGTGATGACGGCGACTGCGATCACTTCTGTCATGGGGCGATGCTCACCGGACCCCGGCATTCGATCAAGGCCGTTCGCTCTGCGGATACTTGAGCCATGACCATGACGACGCCGCCGCCGAACGAGCCCACCGCCCCGAGCCCGGCCCATGCCTCGACCGAGGCCCTGACCCTGCGCCCCTTCCACCCCGGCGACCGGGCGCGGCTGCGCAGCTGGATCACCACCGAGGCCGAACTCGTCACCTGGGCCGGCAACGGCTTCCGCTGGCCCCTCGACGACGCCCAGCTCGACGCCTACGCCGCGGAGCCCGGCCGCCACATCTGGACCGCGGTCCGCGGCAAGGACCCCGAGGGCGCGGCAGTCCCCGTCGGGCACATCACCCTCAACGGCACCCGCCTGGGCCGCGTGGTGATCGCCCCCGAGGCCCGCGGGCAGGGCCTGGGCGAGGCCCTGCTCACCCTCGTGATCCGACGCGCCTTCGGCGAGCTCGGCCTCCCGGAGATCGGGCTCGGCGTCTGGGCCCACAACACCGCCGCGCTCCACCTGTACGAGAAGCTCGGCTTCCGCACCGAGGAGGTACTGCCCGGCGTGGAGGAGGTCGACGGCGTCCCGTGGACCGCGGTCCAGATGCGACTCGAAGCCCCCGAGCGGTGACAATGGACCCGTGCCATCGAATGCTGCCCCGAACCCCACCCCCGCCCCCGCCCTGCGAGCGGACTGCGCCAACTGCTTCGCGCTCTGCTGCGTCGCCCTGCCCTTCGCCAAGTCCACCGACTTCGCCGTGAACAAGGCCGCCGGAACCCCCTGCTCGAACCTCCAGCAGGACTTCCGCTGCGGCATCCACACCCGGCTCCGCGACAAGGGCTTCCAGGGCTGCACCGTCTTCGACTGCTTCGGCGCGGGCCAGCAGGTGTCACAGGTCACATTCGGCGGCCGCGACTGGCGCACCCACCCCGGCACCGCCCGCCAGATGTTCGACGTCTTCCCCGTGATGCGGCAGCTGCACGAGCTGCTCTTCTACGTCACCGAGGCGCTCACCCTCCCCGACGCCCGCCCCGTGCACGCGGAGCTGCGCCTGGCCCTGGCCGAGACCGAGGCCATGACCCGCGCCGACGCCGAGACCCTCGCCCCGTTCGACGTGGGCGCGCTGCGCCAGGGAATCAACGCCCTGCTCCTGAAGACGAGCGAGCTCGTACGGGCCAAGGTGCCGGGCCGCACGAAGAACCACCGCGGCGCCGACCTGATGGGCGCCCGCCTCTCCGGCGCGGACCTGCGCGGGGCGAACCTCCGCGGGGCCTACCTGATCGCGGCCGACCTCAGCCGGGCCGACCTGCGTACGGCCGACCTGATCGGCGCGGACTTCCGCGACGCCAACCTGCGCGACGCCGACCTGCGCGGCGCCATCTTCCTCACCCAGCCCCAACTAAATGCCGCCCAGGGCACCCCCTCCACCCGCATCCCCCCCACCCTCACCCGCCCCACCCACTGGACCTGACCCACCCGCAGCCCGCAGCCCGCTCCCCGCGCCCAGCGGGCTCGGGTCAGCCGCCCACACCACCCCGGCGCCAGGCGCCCGATCCCCCCTGCCAGTACCGCCGCCTTCCGGCCCACGCCCACCTCACCCTCGGCCTGCCTGGAGCCCCCGGGCCACCACCGCGGCCCTCCTCGGCGCGGCCGGCGCACTCCGCCAACGCCCCACCCGGGCCGCCGCAGCGGCTCCGGGGCATTTCCAGCCCCGCCGGCGTTGGAGGCGCGGGGCCTGGGGCGGAGCCCCAGCAGCGGCGCCGCACACACCCACGCACCCGCAGCGCCCCCACCGCGCCCCGGCAACGCCACCGGCACGGCCGGCCCCTCACACCCGGGCCAGAAACTCCCGTACCGCCGCGCCGAAGCCCTCCGGGTCGCCCTCGTGCACCCCGTGCCCCGCCGGCAGTTCCACCAGCCGCACCCCCGGCCGCCGTAGCGTCATCTCCCGCGCGTGCTCCGCCGACAGCACCCCGCTGCGGTCCCCCCGGACCAGCAGCGTCGGCCGCCGCACCGCCAGCCAGTCCGCCCAGTGGTCACCGTTGAGCCCGCGCTGCGACTCCACCATGTCCTCCGGCACGAACGCCGTACCCCACCCGTCGGGATACTCGCGCAGCGACCCCGCCAGGAACGGCGCCGAGCTGCCCGTCCCCGCCAGCAGCGCCTCCCGGCTCGCGGCCCGCCGCGGCCACCCCACCGCGAAGGACAGGTCGCCCTCGACCACCGCGCCTATGTCCTCGACCACCACCGCCCGCACCAGCTCCGGCCGCCGCGCCGCGAGCTGGTACGCATTGACCCCGCCCAGCGAATGCCCCAGCACCACCGCCGGCCCCAGCCCCAGGTGCTCCAGTAGGGCCGCGGCGTCCGCGACGTACCCGTCCCGCGAGTACTCCGCGGCCCGGTCGGACTCCCCGTGCCCCCGCTGGTCGAGCGTGATCACCCGCCACCGCGGCCCCACCTCCCGGGCCAGCCGCCCGAAGGTCGCCCCGTCCTGGAAGTGCCCGTGCAGCGCGAGCAGCGGCGCCCCGGGCCCGCCGAAGTCCGTATAGGCCAGCCGGCGCCCGTCGGAGGTCTCCACGACCCCCGGCAACGGCCCCAGCTTGTCGATCACCCGCTGCCGCAGCAGCTGGTACTCCTCCCACCGCCTCGGCAGCCGCCCTCCCGGCCGCTTCCCCATCGGCCGCCCCGGCGTGACCACCTGCCCGCGCCGGAACTGCTCCCGGGTCAGGTCGATCCGTATCCCGCCGGGCATGACGTTCCAGCAGTGGAAGCCCTGCTGCTCCCCGTCCAGCCAGACCTCACCGCACATCAACTCGCCGCCGACTATGTCCTGGACGACCAGAGACGTGATGTCGCAGTGCCCCCAGGCCGGATTGTCGGCCGTCCAGGGCGCCCGCTCGACGTCATCGGGCGAGCAGGTCTCGGCCGACCATCCGGCCCGGACGGCCGCCTCGATGTCTGCCAGAGTCCACGGAATCGTCATGTCCAAAAGCCTGCCGCACCCCACTGACAACCCCACTGACAACCCTGCTGCCAACGGCACCGGACGGCCCACCCAGCGCTCGCCGGACATTTGTGCGCCCCTCGCGCACCCACCCGCCCCCCGATCGGACGTTACGGTCCGCCGTTGAGCCAATACGGTGAGCCACGCAACCGGAAGATGATCGTCATCAACCGGGCCCACCTGGAGGTTTCCCCACCATGCGACGTCTGACCAGAACCCTCGGCACCCTCGCGGCCGCCGCCACCCTCGCCCTGGGCCTCGGCGGCTCCGCGCACGCGTCCTCGGGAGAACTGGTCATCAACGACCGCGCGATCGGCGAACCCTACGGCTGCGTCTTCCACAACGGCCCGGCCGTCGTCACCAACCACACCGACAACCCGGTCCTCGTCACCAGCGGCCCCTGGTGCAGCGGCCTGGTCATCGGCGCCATCCACCCCGGCCGGACCGTCTTCGCACCGTTCCGCTCGAACCCCTACGTCCCGTAGCCCGGCCGGGGGGGGGGGGGGGGGGGGGGGGGAAAAAGGAAAAGAGAGAAGGAAAAGACCAACACACCAAACCCACCACACCAA
>NZ_JBVJUY010000004.1:0-8462 GCF_055604165.1 Streptomyces sp. NPDC037242 | reverse complement strand
GCGGGGTTGTTCCCCCCCCCCCCCCCCCCCCCCCCCCTCTCCCCCCCCCTCCCCCCCCCCCCCCCCCCCCCCCCCCCCCCCCCCCCCCCCCCCCCCCCCCCCCCACCACCGAAGGGCCGGGGGCCCGCCCCCTGCCGAAACGTTGCGCCGAACGGCGCCGCCTCGATCCGCCCCCCGTACGCCGGGACGACAATCATTGCCCGGGGTCACCCCCCGTGATACACAGAGTGACCATACGTTCTTTCGCATGCAGACCACCCACGCCCAGGTCAGAGCACACGGGCGGGGCACGGGCCGGGAGATCGGGCAAAGAGAGCCGTCAAGTCGACGTACGACGGCGGTTTCATCAGCGAAGATAGTGCGTGACCCCTGCCGTCGGGCACGGGCTTCCGGAACTACCCATACAGGGGCGGTGAGTTACATGATCCTGGCAGCCGAAAAGGGCGACATCACCACCATCATCGGCGGAATCGCCCCGAATTGGGGGCCGTTCGGCAGTCTCGGCAACGAAGCGAAGATCATGATCGAAGTGGTCATGGCCGTCGCGATCCTCCTCTGCCTCGGCATCGCCATCTGGGGCGCGGCCAAGCAGCGCATCGGCGCGACCGCGCTGCGCGACACCTTCAGCGCGGAACAGGGCAAGGGCCTGATCGTGGCCGGCCTGACCGGCGTCTTCATCATCGGCTCCCTCGGCACCCTGTTCACGATCGTCTACGGGATGGCCGTCTAGCCGGGCCCGTCCCGGATCCCGGACCTGATGAGGACTCACCACGCCGCGCGTGCGCGGGAAGCAGCGCTACCGTCGAACGACGCGGAGGGGGCGGACACGGAATGAGCAACGACGACCAGTACGGCGGCGGCACGGGCGGCGGCTACGGCGAGGTCGGCGGCACGGGCCAGACCCGTACCCGCCTCCCGGAATCCCCCTCCGACGCCTACGGCACCCCCCGCCGCACCCCCCGCGCCTCCCGAAGCCTGGTCACGGTGGTCGGCGTGGTCGTCCTCCTGATCGCCGCCATCGCGTTCGCGAACCAGTCCGGCGACACCCCGACCACCCCGTCCTCGGACAAACCCCAGGCCACCTCCCCCACCGCCGCCACAGGCGTCCCCCCGGTCACGGACAAGTCCGCGGGCATCCCCAAGGGCTTCCCCCAGGACCAACAGGGCGCCCAGTCGGCCGCCACCAACTACGCGGTGGTGCTCGGTTCCGACGGCATGTTCAACACCACCAGACGCCACGCCATCGTGGACGCAGTGGCGGACGACAGCACCCGGGCCAAGCTCCAGGCGGGATTCGACGCCGACTACTCGGCCGGCCTGCTTTCCCAGATCGGCCTGACGAAGGACGGTCTCGCCCCGGCGGGTTCCACCTTCGTCAACCGGACCGTTCCGGCAGGGGCCAAGGTGAAGAGCTTCGCCGCGGGGAACGCGTCCGTCGATGTGTGGTGCATCGGCATGTTCGGCCTGACCGGCGACAAGTCCACGCGTCCGGTGACCAGCGGCTGGTTCACCATTTCCATGACGCTCAAGTGGAGCGGGTCTGACTGGAAGCTGGTCGAGACGGCTCAAAAGGAAGGCCCGACCCCCGTCACCGGCGACAACCCCGTGTCCACCTCCGACGAGATCGGCAGCGCCGTCACCGAATTCGGAGGGTTCACGTATGCCCGGTAGCACCCGGCTCTCAGTCCGGAGGATCGGCGCGGCCACGGCAGCCGTCCAAATGGCGGCCGTCCTCCTCGCGGCCCGTGCGGTGGCAGCACCCACACCGACGCCGACGCCGAGCAACACCCCGTCCCCGGGGGCGAGCGACAACCCCTGCGCGCTGATCGCCGGCCCTGCCCGGGACTACTGCGAACGCGGCCAAGGCGCAGCCACCGGCGGAGCCCCCCGCACAGGCCTAGCGCCCAGCGACCCGGCCGACGCCCTCAACCCCCTCGCCTCCCTCGCCAAGGGCTGCGCCGACGCCGCCGCCTGGATCGTCACCGAGCTCAGCAAGGCGGTCAACGGCTCCGCCAACGTCGACTTCACCAACGGCGCCTTCCTCAAGCAGTACTCCATCGTCTTCGCCGCCTCCACCATCCTCACCCTCGTCCTCTGGCTCTTCGCCGTCGCCAAGCGCGCCATCCGTGGCGTCCCCCTCACCACCGCCATCTCCGAAGCCATCGGCTTCCTCTGGCTCACCGTCCTCGCCTCCGCCTTCACCCCCCTGATCCTCTACACCGTCGTCTCCGCGACCGACGGCGTCACCGAGGTCATCGCCTCCGCGAGCGGCAGCCAGACCGACGTCTTCTTCGGCTCCTTCACCGAAGCCCTCAAGAAGGGCGACTCCATCGGCGGCGGCCCGATCATGCTGATCGTCGTCTCCCTCGTCACCGTCCTCGCCGCCGGCATCCTCTTCCTCGAACTCTTCATCCGCGCCGCCCTGCTCTACGTCGGCGCCCTCCTCGGCGTCGTCGTCTACGCCGGGCTCGTCGACCGCAACCTCTGGGGCCACGTCCGCCGCTGGGCGGGCATCATGATCGCCGTGATCCTCGTGAAGCCGGTCATCGTCATCGTCCTCGGCCTCGCCGGGGCCCTGGCCGGCGAGAAGGGGCCGAACGCCTTCTCCGCCGTCGTCTCCGGCCTCGCGATCATCCTCCTGGCGATCTTCGCCTCCGCGATGATCTACCGCTTCGTCCCCGGCTTCGGCGACGAGATCGCCTCCGCCCGCGCCGGCCGCAGCTCCGCCACCGACGGCGCCCAGGCCGCGGCCGTCATCAGCTCCCCCGCCTCCCTCGTCTCGCAGGGCATCAAGACCCACAGCAGCCGCGGCAACCACCGCGCAGGCGACAGCGGCAGCGCGCCCCGCCCCGCCAACCCCATCGCCGGAGGCGTGGCCGCCCACAGCAGCCGCCCGTCCTCCGGTGCCGGGTCCGGCGGCGGACCCGCCCCCTCCGCCACACCCCCGCCCCGCACGAGCTCGCGTACGAGTACGAAGAACACAGGAGGTGACGGGCGTTGACGACCCAGTCCCACCAGATCCACCCGGTCGCGCCCCGCCGCACGTATCTCATCGGCCGCGCCCGGCCGAACGCGATCGTGGGCAAGAACCGCGAGACCGGCGAGATCGCCCTGATCATCGCCGGAGCGTTCTTCGGGATGATGAGCGGACTGCTCGTCCCGGACCTCACGCTGCGCATCGTCAGCCTCGCCGGGTTCCCCATGCTCGCGCTCGCCGCCGTGTACGTCCCGTACAAGGGCCGCACCTTCTACCGCTGGTTCGAGATCAGCCGCAGCTACAAGCGCACCCTGCGCCGCGGTACGACCTACCGCTCCGCCGCCATGGAAGCCGGCGTCCGCGGCTCCGACGGCCGCGAGGTCGAGGTCGGCCCGCCCCCCGGCATCGGCCGCATCAGCTGGCTCGCCGCCCCCTTCGGCCCCGACGAGATCGCCGTACTCCTCCACGCGGACCGCAGAACCGTCACCGCCGCCATCGAGATCGAAGGCCCCGGCGTCGGCCTGCGCGACAGCGAGGACCAAGAAGCCCTCGTCGACCGCTTCGGCACCCTCCTCAAGCACGTCGCCAACGGCGACGGCTTCGTCACCCGCCTGCAGATGCTCGCCCGTACGCTGCCCGCCGACCCCGACGCGCACGCCAAGGACGTCGCCCAGCGCGGCGACACCAACGCCCCGATCTGGCTGCGCGACTCCTACGAGCAGCTCCAGTCGATGGTCTCCACCTCCTCCGAGCAGCACCGCGCGTACCTGGTCGCCTGCATGCACTTCACGCGCGAACTCGCCGCCGAGGCCCACACCATCGCCCGCGCCGGCACCCCGCACAAGGGCCGCAAGCTCGACCGCGACGCCGGCCTCGCCATCGTCATGGCCCGCGAGCTCACCGACATCTGCGCCCGCCTCGCCGAGGCCGACATCCGCGTCCGCCAACCACTCGGCCAGGGCAGACTCTCCTCCCTCGTGCACTCCATGTACGACCCGGACCACCCCATCGACCACATCCAGGCCATGACCAAGCGCAACGCCTGGCCCGCCGAACTCGACGCGGTGGAACCGACGTACCTCCAGGCCAAGACCCGCGAGTCCTCCACCCGCGCACCCTGGTGCCACGCCACGGCATGGGTGAAGGAATGGCCCATGACCCCGGTCGGCGTCAACTTCCTCGCCCCGCTCCTCGTCCACACCCCGGACGTGATCCGCACCGTCGCCGTCACCATGGACCTGGAGCCCACCGAGGTCGCCATCGAGCGCATGCTCACGGAGAAGACCAACGACGAGGCCGACGCCTCCCGCGCCGCCAAGATGAACCGGACCGTCGACCCCCGCGACATCGCCGCGCACGGCCGACTGGACCAGAGGGGTGAAGATCTCGCCAGCGGTGCGGCAGGAGTCAACCTCGTCGGGTACATCACGGTGTCCTCGCGTTCACCCGAAGCCCTCGCCCGCGACAAGCGGACGATCCGCGCCTCCGCCGGCAAGTCCTACCTGAAGCTGGAGTGGTGCGACCGCGAGCACCACCGCGCCTTCGTCAACACCCTGCCGTTCGCCACCGGCATCCGACGCTAGCTGGAGGGAACGGCCGCCCCATGCGAGATCCCATGTCCGCCCTGACGGACGCCTTCACCAGCTTCCTCTTCGGCAAGGTCGAGACCACGCGCCTGCCCGTCCGCACCTCCACCGGGCAGGCGCAAGCCGTCTACCTGCCCACCGCCGCCCCCGGACTCGGCGACTCCGGCGTCATCATCGGCCGCGAGGTCTACAGCGGCAAGGGCTACATCTACGACCCCTTCCAGCTCTACGGGCAGCAACTCCCCGCCCCCCACTGGCTGGTCCTCGGCGAATCCGGCAACGGCAAGTCCGCCCTGGAGAAGACCTACGTCCTGCGCCAGCTCCGCTTCCGCGACCGCCAGGTCGTCGTACTCGACGCCCAGGGCGAGGACGGCGTGGGCGAATGGAACCTCATCGCCCAGCAGCTGGGAATAACCCCCATCCGCCTGGACCCCATCGCCGCCAACGACGACGGGATCCGCCTCAACCCCCTCGACCCGGCGATCACCACGACCGGCCAGCTCGCGCTGCTCCGGACCATCATCGAAGTCGCCATGGGCCACGGCCTCGACGAGCGCTCCGGCTTCGCGCTCAAGGTCGCCCACGCCTACGTCGTCGACACCATCCGCGACCGCCAGCCCGTCCTCACCGACATCGTCGAGCAACTGCGCTACCCCGAAGCCGAATCCGCCCACGCCATGAACGTCGACATAGACGATGTCCGGGCCTGGGGCCTCGACGTGGCGCTCGTCATCGACCGCCTCGTCGACGGCGACCTGCGCGGCATGTTCGACGGCCCGACCACCGTCGGCATCGACCTCGACGCCCCGCTGATCGTCTTCGACCTCTCCCACATCGACCGCAACTCCATCGCGATGCCGATCCTCATGGCGATCGTCGGCGTCTGGCTGGAGCACACCTGGATCCGGCCGGACCGCAAGAAGCGCATCTTCCTCGTCGAAGAGGCCTGGCACATCATCAACAGCCCCTTCGTGGCACAGCTGTTCCAGCGCCTCCTGAAGTTCGGCCGCCGCCTCGGCCTGTCCTTCGTCGCCGTCGTCCACCACCTCTCCGACGTCGTCGACGGAGCGGCCGCCCGCGAGGCCGCGGCCATCCTCAAGATGGCCTCCACCAGAACCATCTACGCCCAGAAGGCCGACGAAGCACGCGCCACCGGCCGCGTCCTCGGCCTGCCCCGCTGGGCCGTGGAGATCATCCCGACCCTCACCCCGGGCATCGCCGTCTGGGACGTCAACGGCAACGTCCAGGTGGTCAAACACCTGATCACCGAAGCCGAACGCCCCCTCGTCTACACCGACCGCGCGATGACCGAGTCCTCCGCCCAGCACCAACTGCCCGACGACCTGCTGGCGGCCGAACTGGAGGCGGAGGAGCGCGCCCTGCTCATCGAACGCCACCGCAACGGCGGCCCGGGGTCCGCGACCACGGTGGCGTGAGCATGTACGACGCACGAGATCGACGAGACGCCCGACGTACGGACGCCCCCGCCCGCGGCGGCATCCCCGACGGGCTGCTCGTCGCCCTGCTGGCCTTCCTCCTCGGCCTCGCGGTCCTGGTCTGGACGGCCACCGGCCTGTCCGCCCTCCTCGCGAAGGGCGCCTGGCCCGACAGCGTCACCTTCACCAGGACCCCGGGGGCCGTACGCGCCCTGATAGCTCAGCCGCACGACGTCCCGGGCGCCTGGCCGGACACCGACCCGGCGGCGCTGTCGGGCTGGGGGCTGTTCTGGGGCCTGTTCATCGGCCAGCTGCTGGTGATGTTCGTGCTGACCGTGTTCTGCATCGGCGTCATCGCCCGTACGAAGTCCCGCCGCGCCCTGGCCAGACAGCCCGCGCCGCCCCCCGCACCGGAAACCGCGGCCGCATCCGAGCCCGTCCCTTACGAGCCCCCGCACCAGGCCCCCGTACCCGCACAGCCCCAGCCCCCCGCTCCGGCTGCGACTCCGCCGGCTCCGGTGGACGAGGCCTACCGCTACGGCTTCGGCTACGCCCCGGCGCCCCCGCCGCCGGCCGCGCCCACGACCGCCCCGCCCCTCCGCATGGCCTACGCCGGCCCCGCCGAGCGCCACCGCCTCGCCGCGCAGAGCATCGCCACGGCCGAGGGCGCGGTGCTGGTGGTCACCTCTTCCCCGGCCCTCTGGGCAGAGACCAAGGACGCCCGCGCCAAACTCGGCCCGGTCCTCCTCTACGACCCCTCCCACCTGTGCGACACCCCGGCCCGCATGCACTGGAACCCGGCCGAGGGCTGCCTCGACCGCGATACCGCGGCCGCCCGCGCCGTCTCCCTGCTGGCCCCCATACGCCCGCAGGCCCGTATGGACGCGGCCGTCGCCGACACCGCGGAAACGCTCCTTCGCTGCTGGCTCCAGGCGGCCGCCCTCGACGACCGCCCGTTCAAGCACCTGCACCGCTGGGCCCAGGGGAACGGCTCCCAGGACCCGGTACGCATCCTGCGCACCCATCCCGGAAGCGTCACAGCCGCCCCCGGCGCCGCCGGGGAACTGGAGAACGCCCTCACCGCCCACCCGGAACGCCGCGAGCTCGCCCAGCACCTGACGGCCCGGGCCCTCTCCTGCCTGACCTCGATCCACATCCGCGAGGCCTGCAACCCGAACCGAACGGATTCGCTCACCCTGGCATCGTTCATCGCCGAAGGGGGCAGCCTCTACGTGGTGGGCGAACCGCTGGAAGATCCCCGGACCCACCCGGGTGCGATGCCCCTGCTGACCGCACTCGCCTCGAGCGTGGTCGAGCACGGCCGCCGCATGGCCGCACGGTCATCCCACGGTCGGCTCGACCCACCACTCGCGCTGGTCCTGGACGACGTGGCCGCCGTGGCCCCCGTCCCCCAGCTCCCGGAGCTCCTCCAGGACGAGACGCTCCCCCTCCTCGCCCTGTGCCGCAGTCGCGAACAGGCCCGTACCCGCTGGCCGGACGCGCCCCTCCCCGTCGGCTAGAGCGCTGCCGGCCGATCGATGACGTACTCCAGCTCCTTGGCCGACGGGTCCGTCTCCAGGGGCACCCGCACACCGCTGTCCTGGAACCCGACGCGCCGGTAGAAGGCCTGGGCCCTGTCGTTGCGCTCGTGCACATAGAGCCGTACGCGTTCCAGCGCCGGGTCCTCCAGCGACCAGGCCCACTCCAGCCCCGCCCGGAACAGCTCCTCGGCCAGTCCGGTGCCCCGCCGGCCCTCACGGACGAAGACCCCGACGACGTGCCCCTGGGTCGTCTCGATCTCACGGTCGAGGAAGTCCTTGGTGCCCAGCTCCTCGACGAGCACGGCCACGCTGCCGTCCCACACCCCGTCGGGCCCTTCGGCCACGAACTGACGCACGGCCCGCCCGGAGGCGGCGCCGGCGGTCCGCTCCTGCCAGAAGCTGTCCGGCCGGGCCTCGGCGAGCTCGGCGGTGTCGAGGAAGGCGATGGCAGCCACGGGGTCGTGGAGCGAGGCGATCCGCAGCTCCTTGACCTGCTCCCACTCGTCGGCCCGTATCGCACGGATCACGTGCTGCTTCACGTCCTGCTTGCTCTGATCGTCCATACTTCGGGATCCTAACCACACGACCGGACAGACTTCATCGCAATTTCGTGCCGTAAACGCAGAAAAGCCCCGCACCATAAGGTGCGGGGCTTTCCCACAATGATTGTTCGGCGGCGTCCTACTCTCCCACAGGGTCCCCCCTGCAGTACCATCGGCGCTGAAAGGCTTAGCTTCCGGGTTCGGAATGTAACCGGGCGTTTCCCTAACGCTATGACCACCGAAACACTATGAAGTTAACCAACCGGGCATGGACACGGTTCGTTACTTCAGAACTAACACAGTGGACGCGAGCAACTGAGGACAAGCCCTCGGCCTATTAGTACCAGTCAGCTCCACCCGTTACCGGGCTTCCACATCTG
>NZ_JBVJUY010000003.1:318794-330166 GCF_055604165.1 Streptomyces sp. NPDC037242 | reverse complement strand
CAGCCCGTCCAGGTCCACCGCATCATCGCCGAAGGCACCGTCGAGGACCGCATCGCCGAGATGCTGGAGGCCAAGCGGGCGCTGGCCGACGCCGTCCTCACGGGTGGCGAGGCCGCACTGACCGAACTGACCGATGCCGAGCTGGCCGAGCTCGTGGCACTCCGCACCACCCCCGGGGAGTGAACCGGTGAACGCGCAGGATCCGTACGAGAAGACCTTCGCCGCCCTCCCGCCGGCCGCCGGCCGCGGCTTCGCGCGCACCTGGTGGGGCCACGCCTGGCTGCGTGCCCTGGAGGACAGTGCGCTCGACGGGGAGCAGGTCAAGCAGGGCCGCCGGTACGCGCGCACGGGTGCGGTGGGAGCCGTGTCGGTGCGCCCCGGCGGGCTCACGGCGGTGGTGCGCGACCCGGACGGCACGGCGCACCGGACCGATGTGCTGGTGCAGGAGTTCACGGAAGCGCAATGGGACCGGCTGCTCGCGCTGGCGGCCGCGGAGTCGGGGCACATCGCGGCGCTGCTGGACCGTGAGGTGCCGCCGGAGCTGGCCGAGGACGCGTCGGCGGCCGGGGTGGAACTGCTGCCCGGCATCGGCGATCTGGACCCGCGCTGCGACTGCGGCGGGTGGGACCACTGCCCGCACACCTCGGCGCTCTGCTACCAGGTGGCCCGGCTGCTGGACCAGGACCCGTTCGTGCTGCTGCTCCTGCGCGGCCGCGGCGAACGGGACCTGCTCGACGAGCTGGAGGAGCGCAGCACCGCGGAAGCGGAAGCTCGGGACGGCCTGTCCGGAGCCGAAGCCGGCACCGGCACCGGTACCGGTGCCGGTGATGACGCCGACGCCGGCATCCCGGCCGCCGAGGCGTGGGCGGCCCGGGGGGCGCTGCCGCCGCTTCCCCCGCTGCCGCGGCTGCCGCAGGCGCCGGGCCAGCCGCCGACCCTGGACACGGAGTCGGAGTCGGAGCCCCCGGCCGGGCTGGACGTCGACGCGGTGGAGTTCCTCGCGCAGGCGGCGGCGTCGGAGGCCCACCGGCTGCTGGCGGAGGCGCTCGCTCCGGAGCATGCGGAGCGAGCACCCCGGCCCCCGCTCACGCTTTCCGAAGACGCCGTACGACTCACGGCCGAGGGCGGTGATTCCCGGGTCCGCTCCCGCTTGTCGGCGGCTACCGACAGGAACCGGGCCGCCATGGACGTGGCCGTTCTCGCCTGGGGCTTCGGCGCGGCTCCGGCCCTGGCGGCGCTGGAGGACGATTGGACGCCGGACCGGGCCACGCTGACCCGCGCCCGGACGGCCCTCGCCGCGGCCTGGGCGGACGAGGCGCCGGACGGGGCGCCGGACGGGGGGCCGGACGAGGCGCCGGACGGGGGGCCGGACGAGGCGCCGGACGGGGGGCCGGACGAGGCGCCCGCCGGCGACACCCCCGACGGCCCGGCCGGCGTCCCCGCCCCCGCCCCGGAGCTCCGCCGCGTCCGCGCCAGGTGGACCGAGGCGGGTACCGGCCGCCAGCTCCGCCTGGGCCGGGAGGGGCGCTGGTGGCCGTACCGCCGCGAGGCCGGCCAGTGGGTCCCGGCGGGCCCGTCGGGCGCCGATCCGGCGGCGGCGCTGGCCGCGCTGGACCCGGCCGAGGAGGCCTGACCCGCCTGCCCGGGTTTCGGCGCGGATCGGCCGACGTACTGGCCGACGTACCGCTTGCCGGGGCACGGGACCGGGGCGACGATGGGGCGCTCCGGGTACCGCGGCACCACGGGAGGGTGGGTGGCATGGGCGATCCTTCGGTGGCGCTGCCGGGCGGGGCCGATCCCGCCGCCCGCTCCCGGGAACTGCGCCGGGCCCACTCCGCGTTCACCCAGGACGGGCGGATCGAGGCTCCCGTCCGGGCGGTCATCGCGAAGTCCTGGCGCCGCTGCGCCCGGGCCCGGGTCAGCCCGGAGTGCGTGCCGCGGGTCGAGTTGGCCGAGGCGGAGCTGCACGCGTACCGGGAGCAGCATCCGCTGGTCCGGGCGCTGCCGGTGTTCCGGGACCTCGTCGGGGCGTTCGCCGCGCACGGGGCCCATCTGCTGGCCGTGTGCGATGCGCGGGGCAGCCTGCTCTGGGTCGAGGGCGAGCCCGCGACCCTGCGGCGGGCCGAACGCCTCGGCTTCGTCCCGGGTACGCGCTGGGCGGAGACGGCGATGGGGACCAACGCCCCCGGCACGGCGGTCGCGGTCGGGGAGCCGGTCCAGGTCTTCGGTGCCGAGCACTTCAGCCGGCGGGTGCATCCGTGGACCTGCGCGGCGGCTCCGGTCCGGGATCCCCGCACGGGCCGGGTGCTCGGCGCGGTGGACATCACCGGCGGTGACGGGCTGGCCCATCCGCACTCGCTCGCATTCGTGCAGGCGGTGGCCCGGGCGGCCGAGGCGCAACTGGCACTGCTGGAGCCGTTGCCGCGGGTCGGCGGGGACATGCTCTGCGCACTGGGCCGGGACGAGGCGCTGCTGGTCTGCGACGGCCGCAAGGTGCGCCTCGGGCGGCGGCACAGCGAGATCATGGTGCTGCTCGCGCACCATCCCGAGGGTCTTTCGGGTGAGGAGCTGGCCATCGCGCTGTACGAGGACGAGTCGGTGTCACCGGTGACCCTGCGCGCGGAAATGGCCCGGCTGCGAAGGCTGTTGGGCCCGCGGGCCCCGCTCTCCCGTCCTTACCGCACGGCCGCGCCCGTGGAGGCCGATTTCACCGCCGTGGCCCGCCACCTGGCGTCGGGCGCCGTCTCGGCCGCCCTCAACCAGTACCCGGGCCCCCTGTTGCCGGCCTCCGGCGCGCCGGGAATCGTCCGGCTGCGGCGTCGCATCGAGGACCAGGCGCGGGCCGCGGTGATCGCCCGGGCGGACGCGGGGCTGTTGCGCGACTGGGTGTGCAGCCCCTGGGGCGCGGACGACCCGCAGGTGTGGCGGGCCCTGGCAGCGGCGCTGCCGCCTGCGGACCGGTCGGCCGCGCTGGCCCGCGTACACGCCCTCGACTCCGAACTCGGGCCGTCGGCGGAGGGTTTACCGGGCGGCCGTGCAACGTACCGGCAACCTGCCCGCCCCTAGCCTCCCCTGCGTGCGCTGCCCGACGGCGGGCGGCGCCCGGCAAGGGGAGGAACCATGGCCCGTTACGCTGCGCCCGGTACCGAGGGGGCGCTCATGTCGTACGCCTCCCGCTACGACCACTTCATCGGCGGCGAGTACGTCCCGCCCGTCCGCGGCCGGTACTTCGACAACCCCTCCCCCGTGACCGGCGAGGCCTTCACCGAGGTCGCGCGCGGTACGGCCGAGGACGTGGAGCGCGCTCTCGACGCGGCGCACGCCGCCGCGCCCGCGTGGGGGCGTACCTCGATCACCGAGCGGTCCACGATCCTGCTGCGCATCGCGGACCGGATGGAGCAGAAGCTGGAAGCCCTCGCGGTCGCGGAGAGCTGGGAGAACGGCAAGCCGGTCCGGGAGACGCTCGCCGCCGACATGCCCCTCGCCATCGACCAGTTCCGGTACTTCGCGGGTGCGCTGCGCGCCCAGGAGGGGGCCCTCAGCCAGATCGACGACGACACGGTCGCCTACCACTTCCACGAACCGCTGGGCGTGGTCGGCCAGATCATCCCGTGGAACTTCCCGATCCTGATGGCGGTGTGGAAGCTGGCGCCGGCGCTGGCGGCCGGGAACACGGTGGTGCTGAAGCCCGCCGAGCAGACCCCGGCCTCGGTGCACTACTGGCTCAGCCTGGTGGCGGACCTGCTGCCGCCCGGTGTGCTGAACATCGTCAACGGCTTCGGGGAGGAGGCCGGGAAGCCGCTGGCGTCCAGTCCGCGCGTGGCGAAGATCGCCTTCACCGGGGAGACGACCACCGGGCGGCTGATCATGCAGTACGCGGCGGAGCACCTCAAGCCGGTCACTCTGGAGCTCGGCGGCAAGAGCCCGAACCTGTTCTTCGACGACATCTGGACCGCTGACGACGAGTTGCGCGACAAGGCGCTGGAGGGCTTCACGATGTTCGCCCTCAACCAGGGCGAGGTGTGCACCAGCCCGTCCCGCGCCCTGATCGAGCGGGGCCGCTACGGCGACTTCCTCGACGCGGCCGTGGCCCGAACCGAACTGATCGTGCCGGGGCACCCGCTGGACACGGACACGATGATCGGCGCGCAGTCCTCGGCCGAGCAGCTGAAGAAGATCCTGTCGTACGTGGAGATCGGCCGGCAGGAGGGGGCGAAGATCCTCTCGGGCGGCGGGGTCATCGAGCACGGCGGGGAACTGGCGGGCGGCTTCTACGTCGAGCCGACCATCTTCGAGGGCGACAACCGCATGAGGATCTTCCAGGAGGAGATCTTCGGCCCGGTGGTGTCGGTGACCTCGTTCGAGGACTTCGACGACGCCGTCCGGATCGCCAACGACACGGCGTACGGCCTCGGCGCGGGCGTCTGGACCCGCGACATCAACACGGCCTACCGCGCGGGCCGCGCGATCCAGGCGGGCCGCGTCTGGACGAACTGCTACCACGCCTACCCCGCCCACGCCGCCTTCGGCGGCTACAAGCAGTCGGGCATCGGCCGCGAGACCCACAAGATGCTGCTGGACCACTACCAGCAGACCAAGAACCTGCTGGTCAGCTACTCGCCGAAGAAGCTCGGGTTCTTCTGAGCGGTTTCGACCGGGCGCACCAGGAGGCGCTGCGCGAAGGGGTTGTGATCGCAAGCCACGAAGGGCCACATCGCGCCGTAAGGCGGCCAGGGTCAGCGGATTCGATGTTCGGTGATCCAGTAGGCGGCGAGGAGTCCGGAGGCCGCGGTGAGGACGGCGGCGGCGATGACGGTGGCGCCCAGGCCGAGGGTGTCGGCGAGGATACCGGCGACGAGGGCTCCGGCGGCGTAGCCGATGTCCCGCCAGAACCGGTACGTGCCGAGGGCGTTGGCTCTCCAGGCAGGGTGGGCGTGGTCGGAGATGGAGGCGATGAGGGCCGGGTAGACCATGGCCGTGCCCAGGCCGAGTGCGACGGCGGACAGGATTCCGGCGAGCAGGGGCCGGTCGATCAGGGCAAGCGCGAGGACGAAGCCGCCGGCTTGGACGAACATCCCGTAGACGATGAGTGGTTTGCGGCCGATCCGGTCGGCGAAGTGCCCGGAGGGGATCTGGCCGAGGCCCCAGAGCATGGGGTACAGGCCTTTGATCAGACCGACGGCGGCGAGCCCGAGGCCGTGGTCGGTGAACAGCAGGGGGAAGACGCCCCAGGTCAGGCCGTCGTTGAGGTTGTTGATCAGCCCGGCCTGACTGGCGCCGCGCAGCGAGCGGTCGCGCCAGGAGGTACGGGCGAACGTGGCCTTCAGGCCGGTGTCCTCATCGCTGGGCAGGGGCTTGGCGTGTTGGGCCAGTTCGAGGGCGACGTGGGCGGCGGTGTCGCGCACGACCAGGGCGAGGGCGAGGCCCGCGACCACGAAGACGACGCCGATGAGTTCCGGCACGGGGCGCAAGCCGTAGCTGGTGGCGAGGTAACCGGTGAGCAGGGCGGTGGCGCCGACGGCGGTGTAGCCGGCGGCCTCGTTCAGGCCGGTGGCAAGTCCTCGCCGGGAGGGGCCGACGAGGTCGATCTTCATGTTGACCGTCATCGACCATGTCAGGCCCTGGTTGAGGCCGAGCAGGACGTTGGCCGCGACGATCCAGCCCCACGACGGTGCGTATGCGAGCGCGAACGGGACGGGGATGCCGATCAGCCAGCCGGCCACCAGCAGTTGCTTGCGGCGGAAGCGGGCGGTCAAGGCTCCGGCAGCGAGGTTGGTGAGAGCCTTGGTGATCCCGAAGGCGATGATGAACGAGAAGACGGCCAGGTCGCTGGTCAGGCCGAACGTCTCGGAGCCGATGAGCGGGACGGTAGTGCGTTCCAGGCCGACCAGGCCGCCGACGCAGATGTTGACGATGACCAGCAGGGTGAACTGGAGCCGGTTCTCCCGCAGGCCCAGCCGTACGGGCCGTACGGCTGGGTCGGTCGGTGGGGTGGGGGCGGTCTTCACGAGTTGTCGCCCTCGGTGAGCTGCGTGCCGTGGGCGGCGGCGTAGTCGGCGGGTCCGCCGTCGAGGACGACGATGTCGGTGCGGCCGGCGCGTTCGAGGAGGCTGGCCGCGGTCATGGCGCGCTCGCCGTGGCCGCAGGCCACGACCGCGCCCTGCGGGGCGTCGGCGGCAGCGACGGCGAGGGCGCCCAGCTCGACATGGACGGCGCCCGGGACGTGTCCGGCGGCGAACTCCGCTTCCTGTCGGACGTCGATGTACGGGCGGCACCCGGCCCGGTCGGGCGTGACGAACGCGGTGGTGGTCTGCGTGTTGCCGTCGGCGAGCCACGCGGTCATCCCGCCCGCGAGACTGCCGGCCAGGCGCTCGTAGCCGATCTTGTATGCCTGCCAGGCGATCTCGCCCAAGTCCTGGTCGTCGTTGACGACGAAGGCGAGCGGTGCGGTGTCGGGCAGGAGCCAGCCGAGCCAGGTGGCGAACTGGCCGCGCAGCGGGATCGACAGGGAGCCGGGGATGTGACCGCAGGCGTAGTCGGCGGCCGGGCGCACGTCGACGACATGGCCGCCGTCGGCCGGCAGGGCCCGCACCTGCTGAGCGGACAGGGCAGGCAGCAGTGGCTGCGCGGTCAGCACCGTCGGTCCGCGACGGTTGATCTCTCCCAACCGGTCGAAGTACGCGGGGTAGCTGCCCAGACTCGCGATCAGCTGGGCCACAAAGGTGTCCTCGTCGGGTGCGCCGAGCAGCGGGTTGGCCTGCTTCTGGGCGCCGATGGTGGTGGTGCGCTCGGTGCCGGGCGGGGCTGAGCAGAAGGAGCCGGCGCCGTGGGTGGGCCACACCGCCGTTTCATCGGGCAGCGTGGCGAGCCGCTTCAGCGAACGGTGCTGGGCGCGGGCGAGTTCCTCGGTGCGGGCCGCTCCCAGAAGATCGGTGCGGGCGGCGGAGTTCACGATCAGTGACCCGCCGGTGAACACCCCGAGCTCCTGGGTGCCGTCCAGCAGGAGGAAGGACAAGTGCTCGTCGGTGTGACCGGGGGTCGCCAGCGCCCGCAGGGTCAGTCCGCCGAGGTCGACCTCGTCGCCGTCGGCGAGGCCGTGATGGTCGAATGCCCGGTTACCGGCGGCGGAGGCCAGGATCGTGGCGCCGGTGTCGTGGCCGAGCTGGACGGCGCCGGAGAGGAAGTCCGCGTGCAGGTGCGTGTCGGCCGCGAAGGCGACCGTGAGACCACGCCGCTGCGCCGCCGCGTTCAGGGCGCGCAGGTCACGGCCGGCGTCGATGGCCAGGGCGCGGCCGTCACCCAGGTCGACGAGGTAGGCGCTGTTGCCCAGACCGTGGTCGACCAGCGGTATGAGGTGGTCGTCAGCGAAGCCCATCGCATGTCCTTCCCCAGGGAGGGCTGAGCGGGCAGCCGTGCCGCCCAGCCTCAATTACAATAATCCATGGATTCATGGAGGAAGCAATGCGTGATGCCACCACCGGCGGCACGAAGGCCGCCCTCTACGACGCGTTCGCGACCAGCGGCAAGGCGCTGGCCAGCGGAAAGCGTCTGGAGCTGCTCGATCTGCTCGCCCAGGGCGAGCGCACCGTCGACGCGCTGGCGAAGGCCGCGGGGCTGAACCTGACGACCGCCTCAGCGCATCTGCAGACCCTCAAGCAGGCGGGCTTCGTTGCCACCCGCCGCGAGGGCGTCCGCATCCACTACCGGCTCGCGGGCGAAGATGTCGCCCAGTTGTTCGCGCTGCTGCGCAAGGTCGCCGAAACCCACCAGGCAGCCGTCCCCGCCGCTCGCGACGCCTACCTCGGCGAGGACGACGCGACGGAGGTGACCCACGAGGAGCTGCGCGCCCGCGCGGCGGCCGGGGACGTCGTCGTGCTCGACGTGCGTCCGGTGGAGGAGTACCTGGCCGGGCACATCCCGGGCGCGCTCTCCATACCCGTCGGCGAGCTGGCCGACCGGATCGAGGAACTTCCCGCGGACACCGAGATCGTCGTCTACTGCCGCGGCGAATACTGCGTTCTCGCCTACGACGCGGTGCGGCTGCTGACCGGCCTCGGCCTCCGGGCGGTCCGCCTCAATGACGGCATGCTGGAGTGGCGCCTCTCCGAGCGGCCCGTCGAAACGGCGGACCGGACGTGACCGCCCACAGCGGTAGCCACCGCCCCTCCCCCGTGCTGACCGCCATGGACCTGGTCCCGGCCCCGCACACTCGGCGCGCTGCGGCTATCCCTGGCCCGCTGGACCACGCCGGGGGGCATCCACTGCCGCGCCGGATCCGGTCGCGTCGCAGGGGTACGTGTGCTGTTCTGGAAGCAGCCGCAGGGAAGGCACGCCGATGCGTCGCAGCCGGATTTCCGCCTTCGTACCCGCCCGGCCGACTGCCCCGACCGGAGCCGGCGGGGGGTTGGGGCCCACCCGGAGTCTCGCGGCCGCCTGGATGCTCGTCGTCCTGATCGCGGTGCCCGCCTGGGTGCTGACGATCGGCCAGGCCCGGGACATGGGCGTCGAACCCGGCACCATGGGGATGGCGCTGCCCCTGTTCCTGCTGCTCTGGGTGACGATGATGGCGGCCATGATGCTGCCGTCCATGGCACCGGTGGCCATCACCTGGGTGCGCGGGATCGGCCGCCAGTCCTCCGGCTGGACCCGGACCGCCCGTACCGTCGAGTTCGTGTTCGGGTACCTGCTGGTGTGGACCGCATTCGGGCTGCTCGCCTACGCTGCCCTGGCCTTCACCGGCGGCCTGGTGGACGAGCATCCCACCGCCGGCCGCTGGATCGGTGCGGTCGCCTTCCTGCTCGCCGGCCTGTACCAGCTCGGTCCCCTCAAGAACGTCTGCCTGCGGCACTGCCGCGACCCGCTGAGCCATCTGGTGCGTTACGCCGGCTTCCGCCGACCGGCCCGCGACCTGCGGGTGGGGCTCCACCACGGCCTGTACTGCGTCGGCTGCTGTGCCGGCCTGATGGTCGTCTTCGTACCGCTCGGCGTGATGAACGTGGCGGCAATGGCCGGACTGGCCCTGGTGATCTTCGTGGAGAAGCTGTGGTCCCGGGGCGTCCTCCTCAGCGGTGTCGTGGGCGTCGCCTTCCTCGTCCTCGCGGTGCTCGCACCGTTCCAGGACTGGATGCTGCCGGGGCTGGCGGACCCCATGCCCTCCATGGACGGCATGTGACCCGCTGTGTGTACCCATGGACACGGCGCAGCGGTCCGCCGTGTCCATCGGCCGGTTTCCCGCCGGGGACATGAGGTGCAAGCTGGAAGGGAGACCGTTTTCCGATCCCGGGAACGGGCTCGGGACACGCGGTCTCGCCACTCCGAGTGAGCTCCTCGGAGCTCGGCAGGAGGAAGCGACATGACACAGCAGGTCACCGGCACGCGCTGGCATCTGACCGGCGACTGGTTCGACGTGTGCAAGTGCGCGATTCCGTGCCCGTGCACGTTCGCGCAGCCCCCCACCTACGGCGACTGCGAAGGCGTCATGGCCTGGCACATCCGGGAAGGCAACTTCGGGGACGTACGGCTCGACGATCTCAATGTACTGATGCTCGGGTCGTTCGAGGGCAACCCGTGGGCCGGCACGCATACCGAGCCTTACGCCGCGGTCTTCCTGGACGAGCGTGCCGACGATCAGCAGCGGGCCGCGCTCGGGACCGTCTTCGGCGGCGAGGCGGGCGGATGGCCGGCGGAGTTCGTGACGATGTTCCACCCCGAGATGCGGGGCATGGACGTCGTCCCGGTGCACGTGGAGGTCGACGAGGACCTCGCCACGTGGCGGGCCGAGATCCCGGGCCGTGTCACGGCGAGCGCCGAGGCACTCACCGGCCCGACCACCCCGGACGGCGCACGCGTCCAGGTCCTCAACGCCCCGGGCTCCGAGGTGGGGCCGGGCCAGATCGCCACGTGGGGGCGGTCCACCGTCGACCGCGCCGACGCGTTCGGCTTCTCCTGGGACCGCACCGGCAAGTCGAGCAAGTACTTCCCCTTCGACTGGAGCGGCCCCGACTGAAGACGAGCACCAGCAGTGTGGCCCGGGGCCCACGGGTTCACGCAGGAGGTTCCGGGGCAACCACGGTTCCACGAGACGGGACTTCAGGCTGGCCCTACCCCTGCTGTGGGTGGGGTGTGCCCTCGAACTGTTCGGCGCGGGCCCCGAGGGCTGTGACGGCGGCAGCGATCGAGAGTCCGGCGAGCAGCGCGAACAGCGCTGGGTAACCGCCCAAGGGCCCGGCCAGGACTGCGCCGGCGAAGGGGGCGAGGGCCGCGGCGGCGTGGGAGGGCGCTCCGAGGAGTCCGGAGAGGCGGCCGTAGTGGGTGGTTCCCCAGCGATCGGTGACCGCGGTGGCCTGGAGGAGGGTGAGGTTGCCTCGAATGACCCCGGCGAGGATGGATACGGCGACGAGTACGGCGTAGGGGCCGGCCACGGCGGAGAGGGCTGCGGTGGTGAGGGCGCCGAGTGCGATCAGGCCAATGGTGCGGGCGGTGACGCCGAGGTGGCGGGCGAGGGTTGCGTACAGGGTGCGTCCGAGCGTCTGCCCCGCACCGCCGAGACCCAGGGCCCACGCCGCCTGGGTGGTGGTGTAGCCGCGTTCGAGGAAGAGGGGAACGAGGCCGATGACCACGGCGTACATCGCGAACGCCGAGAGCGTGAATGTGACGGCCAGCATCCAGAACGCCCTGCTACGCACCACTCGTTCGTGGCCGCCGGCAACACGCGACGGGCTCGGAGGGGCTGGTGGCCAGGGAGCTTTGAGGGCGAGGGCGTGGGCCGGGATGGTCAGGGCCGCGAGGATGCCGGCGAGCACCGTGTAGGTGGCGCGCCAGGACATGTGGTCGGCGAGGACGGCGGTCAGGGGCGCGAAGACCGTGGAGGCAAGTCCGCCGGCAAGGGTGACGATGGTGAGGGCGCGGACGTGTTCGGGGGCCCACCAGCGGGTGAGGGCGGCGAAGGCGGGCTGGTAGAAGGTCGCGGCCATCGACGCCCCGGCGAGCAGCCATCCCGCGGTGAAGACCGCGAGGTTGGGGGCTGCCGCCACGACGAGGAGGCTGAGGGGGCCGAGGACGGATCCGGCCGTCATGACCGCGTGCGGGCCTCGGTGATCCAGGACGCGGCCGACGTAGATGCCGACGATGGCGGAGACGATGAGGGCGGCGGAGAACGCGGCGGTGGTCGCTCCCGCGGGCCAGCCGGTGTTCTTTGTGATGGTGGGGTTGAGGACGGGGAAGGCGTAGTAGAGGACGCCCCAGCTGGTGATCTGCGTGACGCACAGGGCGGGCAGGACGGCGGGGGGGGGGGGGGGGGGGGGGGGGGGGGGGGGGGGGGGGGGGCGGGGGGGGTGGGGGGGGGGGATGGGGGGGGGGGGGGGGCGGCATCG